>JAGAZG010000202.1 GCA_017940105.1 Mailhella sp.
CCGAGGCGTTGCCACAAAATATCTGCAAAACTATCTTGGCTGGTTCAGGAGATTCAAACGAGAAAATCTTTCTATTCCTGACTTCGCTTGGATTCAATCCTCTGTAACTTTTCAATGCAATTCTTTTTGAGACTAGAGCCGAAATTTTATTTCAATATAAGCATTTTGAATATTTTGAAAAAAATTAAAGAACTTTTTTTCAAAATAACGATATGAATCTGATATTCACTGGGGCACAACGTATTACAGACTATTTTGTTTTTTTTGAAAAATTTATTGACTGGCCCATACGTCATCAAAAAATAGCCTGCCGGCAATTCCGTGCAGCGCAAGTGCTAGCTGAAATCACAGACTCTTTTTTTGAACGTATGTTATAAACGGCGGCAACTCTCAAAATATATCAAAACAAATCACAGCATTACAAAGTTGCTTTTTATAGTGTACTTTTCATTGCCAAAGGAGTATAAGGACAGAGAATGTAAAAATTCTGCCGGCTTGCCTGAGCAGGCGACGGATTGAGCGTTCGTAAAGCCCATGATTTTCTGCATCAACAATGACCTGAGGAGAAGCACCATGCGCACAAAAATCTGGCTGAGCTGCTTTTTAACCGCGGCCATTCTTCTGCCCGCTATTCCGCTTTATGCGGCAGAACGCCTGCCCGTGACCATAAGCGAAGATTCGGAACTGCCTCTGCGCGTACTCACGCGCCCTGCCGCCACGCTGTACCAGGACAAGGAAGGCCAAACCGTGCTGCAAAGCAACCTGCCCACGTTCCGTTCGTTCTTTGTGTACACCCGTCCGCAGGGTGAAGAACTGGGCGCCGGCACAGGCTGGTACGAAGTTGGCACGGACGACAAGGGCAAGGTCGCCGGCTGGATAAAGGCCGAAGACCTGTTTGAATGGAAGCAGACCATGTGCCTTTCATACACCAACCCCGAAGGCCGTCATCCCGTGCTGATGTTTGACGACGACGAATACCTCAACACCCTTGCCGGCATGCCAGAAGACAAGCGGGCTGAAGCCGTAGCAGGCTACTACAAGGCCATTGACGAAGCCGCGGCCGACGGCAAGGCGCTGCCCACCGACTTTCCCATTGTGTCGATGGAGCCCAAAATGGCCGTTGACCAGCAGAACAACTTTACGCTGCTGCCCATACTTGATCACTCGTCCATCAATATTGATGAGCGCGAAGCTCGCCTTTTGAGCATTGCCGCCGTGAACAGCACGGCTAAAGACAGGGTAAAGAGCGACATACGCAAAAACACCGAAGTACTGCAAAAGATCACTACCACGAGCGAGAGCAAGGCCAAATCGCTTGAAGACATGAAGTTTGACGTGGTGTGGGTCATCGATACCACCAGCAGCATGCGCCCCTACATTGACAAGGCGCGCGAGGTGATGAAGGGCGTGTCTGAAACCGTGGCCGCCAATCCGGTGATGAACGGAAAGATAGCCTTTGGCGCCTGGGCCTACCGCGATTCCGCCGAAATTGAAGGCCTTGAATACGTCACAAAGAACTTCACGCCCGAGCTGCTGCCCATAGACCAGTTCATGCCCGTGATGGAGCAGATACAAGAAACGAAGGTCGACAGCCAGACCTTTGACGAAGACGTCTTCTCAGGCGTTAATGATGCCATCAACAATACCGCATGGCGGCCCGACGCCCTGCGCATCATCATCCTTGTGGGCGACGCCCCAGGGCACGAAGCCGGTCATAAATGGAACGCTTCCGGCATGGATCCTCAGACGCTGCACGACCTTGCGCGCGAACGCAACGTCATGTTCTTTGCCCTGCACCTCAATCCGCCGAACGCCAAAAAATACAACCGCGTGGCCGCACGCCAGTTTAAGACGCTGTCTGTCAACGAAGGCAGCGACAAGCCCGCATACTGGGGCATATCTTCAAAAGACGTGCCGGCTTTCGGCCTTGCATCACAGGAAATTGCCGAACGCGTGACCGCCTTTGCTGAAAACGCCGAAAAGTTCTTTAAAGAAGCGCGGAGCAAAGAAGAAACTACCGAGCAGCCTGTTGCCCAGGCCGAGCCGCAGCCGGCCGCTCAGCCCGCCCTTGCCAACGCCCCCACCAAAGAAGACATAGACAAGACCCTGCGCGCTGCCGCCGTTAAGTGGCTTGGCGCGAGAGAAGGCGTTGAAGCCCCGCGCGACATCGAGGCATGGGTGGTCGATAAGGACCTGCAGGATTCTGCCCGCCAGTCGCTTGAAGTACGTCTGCTTCTTTCTAAGGCGCAGCTTGATGCTCTCTCTACCCTGCTCAAAGACGTTTTGCTTGCTGGCGCGCAGAACCAGGTGAGCGGCGAAGACTTCTTCTCATTTCTACAGGCAGCGTCCGCCGTAGCGGCCCGCGATCCAGACATGCTGGCAGAGGCAGAGAACCTCGGCAAATCCGGTCTCGCCCCGAGCTTTCTTGAAGGGCTGCCCTACAAGAGTCAGCTGATGTCCATGAACAACGAACTGTGGGCAAGCTGGGGACCTGACGAACAGGATGCCTTCTTGAACAACCTCGAAGCAAAGATCAAGGCCTACCAGGCCATCCACGACGACACGTCCATGTGGATAGCACTGAATGAAGGCGATGACCCGGCTGATCATGTGGCGCCGGTGCTGCTGGAGCTCATGCCGTGACGCGATGCATGCTTGCAGAAGGACTGAGCCTGCGGCGCGAAAAAAACGGGTCCAGTTTCACCCTTACCGTACCCAGGCTCGAAGTCAGCTGCGGCCAGACACTTGCCGTGGTCGGCACAAGCGGCTGCGGCAAGTCCACCCTGCTCGACATGCTGGCGCTCATTCTGCGCCCTGGCAGCGCAGAGCGCTTTACGCTTGAACTGCAGGGCAAAAGCGAAGACTTATTTGCCGCAGGGCCTTCACGTCTTGCGCAGATCAGAGGATCGCATATCGGCTATGTGCTGCAGTCCGGCGGTCTGCTGTCGTTTCTTTCTGTCCGCGACAACATCCTTTTGCCAGGGCGGTTGCTGGGCCTGCCCCCGGCCTCCCTGGTAAAACGGGCGGATGAGCTTGGCGAAAGGCTGGGCATATCCGGGCAGATGCAAAAAAAGCCGCAGCATCTATCGGGCGGGCAGCGTCAGCGCGTGGCCATAGCCCGCGCACTCATACACAATCCTGCTTTGGTGCTGGCTGACGAACCGACGGCCGCGGTGGATCAGGCATCGGCCGAAGACATATGCGCCGTTTTTAAAAGCGTGGTGCGCGAATCCGGGGCAGCCCTTGTCATAGTCAGCCATGACAGGCCGCTTATGGAGCGCATGGCTGATACTATGGTGACATTCCGCGTGGAAAAGCCCACGCCCGTGGATGCCTGCTCCACCCTTGTGCCTCAGGAGAAAGCCCTATGAGCCGCAGCATGCAGATAATACGCCTTGCCGCAGCGGACGTGCGCCACGAATGGCGCATGAGCCTTTGCATGATGCTTGCTGCCGCCGCCATAGCCACGCCGCTGCTGCTGTTTTTCGGCCTGAAATACGGGGTTATCGAAACCTTGCGCCAGCGCCTGCTGGACGACCCCGCAAGCATGGAGATTCTGCCTCTTACAGACAAGCGGCTTGACGAGGCATGGTTTGAACAAAAGAGGCAGGATTCGCGCGTGGCATTTGTAGTGCCGCACACACGCCGTCTTTCTGCCCAGGCGGAATTTTTTGTGCAGGGGGAGAAAAGCAAGGTTATGCTAGACATTGCCCCTACGCTCGAAAATGACACGCTGCTGCAGCGTTACGGTGCGCCCGTGCCAAAGCCAGGAGAATGCGTACTCACATCCCCTGCCGCGGCAAAGCTTAGAACACAGCAGGGAGGCACGCTTGTCTGCCAGGTTTCGCGCGACAGGGGCAAGATACGGGCCTCGCGCAATTTAACCGTGGCCGCCGTCCTGCCCGGCAGGGCAGCCACTCTGCCTGCCGCGTACCTGCGACTGGAAGAGCTGGAGCAGATCGAACAGTTTAAAGACGGCCGTGCCGTGCCCGAACTTGGCTGGCCTGGCAGTGATCCGCTGGCTTACCCAGCGGTCCCCAAGACACTTGTGGCACTCTCCTCGCCGCTGGATGCCGTGCGCGAGGCCATGCTGACGCAGAACACCGGCTTTGCTTCCATGAAAAAAATCAGCCTGCAGGACGAACCCCTGCCCCCAGGCCTGGATAACGAGCGCACGCTGTACCTGCTTTCGGCGGTGGGCAGCCAGGCTGACGCAAGAGATTTGGCCGCGGTGGCAGACCGCGTACGCGGCAAAGACGCCTATGTGCTGCCGCTCAACGGCAACCTAAGCATTGCCCTTCCTGCCGGGGTTCCGCAGCGTCTTGCGCTGCTGCCTGCCGCTGCCGTTGGCAGGATGTTGCCGGGACTGATACCTCCTGGCGAAGAACGGAACTGGACAGATTTTTCATCAAAACCTGCCTTGCGCACCGTTTTGGCTCATCCTTCTGTTGCAAGTCAATTTGATGACGCCCCCGTGGATGCTGAAGCATTTTTTGCTGCTTCCTCCCCAAGCGGCCAAGTGATTGAGCGCTCTGTAAAGCTCAGGCTGCGCATTGCCGCCGGCAGCAACGTGCCTGAAGGAACCATTCTTGCCGCGCCTTCGCTGATCGGGCAGCTCGGCCTGCTGGCCGAACGCCCCCTGCTGGACGGTACTACGACTGAGGGTGTCCCTGCCCTTTTGCTTGGCAGACGCGGCTATTCAGGTTTTCGCATGTATGCCGCCGGGCTTGAACAGGTTGCCCCCATGAAAGCTGCGCTCGAAGAAGAGGGCATCACGGTAAGTACGCGGGCCGACCGCATAGAAGAAGTGCTTGCGCTCAATAAATATCTTAACATTCTTTTCTGGATCATCGCAGCCGCTTCCCTTGCAGGGGGCATGGGCTGTCTTGTTTCAAACGTATACGCCAATGTGGAGCGCAAGCGCCGAGAACTTGCCGTGCTGCGACTGCTCGGCGTGCATGGAGCGGCTTTGACCCTGTTTCCGCTCACGTCGGCGGTGATACTCACGCTTGGCGGCATTGCCGGCAGCCTGGCGCTGTTCCATGCGCTTGCAGCGACCATCAACAGCGTTTTCAGCCAGCACCTTGCCGATGGCGAGGTCTTTTGCCGGCTTACCCTTGCCCATCAATCAGCGGCGCTGGGCATTGCCCTTGCGCTGGCCGTGCTTACCGGCCTTGCAGCCTCGCGCAGAATGATGCGCATACAACCCGCAGAATCCCTGCGCGATGAATAAAGGAGGCGATCATGCGTCTGCAGTCATTGTTCGGCCAAATAGCGCTGGCGCTGGCTTTAGCGTCCGCCGCTCCCTGCACTGCGGCGTTCGGCAGTGATCTTGTGCTGCCGGGACCGGATGGCACGTCGTTTGCCTTTTGCCCAGTTAAAGTCAAGGGTGGAACCAGCCCGCTTGCCGGCCATCCTTTCATCATGGGCGACCCTTCGGGCGATTTTCGGACGCCGCCCACATCTGTCGTGCTTGGCGGAGGATTCACCGAAGGACAGGACAGGCTGTATTACATGGGCAAATTCGAAGTGACGGAGTCCCAGTACCATGCAGTAATGGGAGATAGCAAAATTGCGCCTGACAAGGCCGACTATCCTGTCACCAACGTCACCTACTTCGATGCCATGCGCTTTATTGATGCGCTCAACCGCTGGCTCTACGCCAACGCCATGAAGCAGCTGCCCAGGGCCGGGGCTTTTCCCGCGTTTGTTCGGCTGCCCAGCGAAGAAGAATGGGAATTTGCCGCACGCGGCGGAACTCTTGTGGAACCGACGTTGTTCGATTCAGAAACGCCATACGGTGAAGATGAAGAACTGGCCGCTTTTGAATGGTTTTCCGGTCCGGATTCTTCCCACAACAAGCTGCAAAAGACAGGAAAGCTCAAGCCCAACCCCCTGGGCCTTCACGACATGCTTGGCAACGTGCAGGAAATGACGCTAGCCCTTTACCGAGTTGAATACTACCAGGGCAGGAGCGGCGGCTTTGCCGCCCGCGGCGGCCACTATCTTACCGCCGAAGACGACATGACGTCTGCCAAGCGCTCTGAAGAACCCTTTTATCTTGGTTCTGCAGAAAAGGGCATGAAGCCAAATGCAAAGCCAACCATGGGATTTCGCCTTGTGCTTGCCGCCCCCATACTGACGGATCGCGAAGCCATAGCGGCTATGGATAAGGCTTGGAAAAGCCACCGTAGCGGAGCCGGCGCATCCATGCCGGCGGCACTTTCTGTTTCAAGCGTAGACAAGCAGGAAGAAGTACCCGCCATGGAAGCGCTCAAGCGCCTGCAGCGCATACGCGAAGCTCTTGACAAGGCCGGTCTTTCTTCTGCCCTGAAAAAAGAAATCAGCGGTACGGAATCCGCCCTGCGCGACATGGCCAAGGTGCGACGCCAGGCCGATGAAGACACTGCACGCGTTCTTGCAAAGATTGCGGGCGAAAGAGGCATGTATCTTGCCGCCAACCTGCGCGGCTACGAGGTCACCAAAGACGCCCCAACAGAAAACCTTCGCCGCCGCAGCGAGCAGTTTGCCTACAACGTCCGAGCCGGGCTTGAAAACTACGGCGAAATCATGGTCGAGCTGGGCAAGTTGCCTAAGGATGCCGTGCTGGCCGGATTTGACGACCAGACAAAAAGCCTCAGGGCAAAGATCAGCAAAGAAAGCGGCAGTGAAAGCGAAGATACTGACGCAAGAGTCAAGGATCTGACGGCGCAGGTTGAAAAGCTTGCCGTCACCAAGGCTCATTATGAACGCTACGAAAAAGAAAAGCGCTTTGACGCCGTCGGCTGGAGCAAGGATTACGCCCCGGCGCGCGAAGCCGATGCCCCCGAAAATTAATGTCTGACAAGGAGAACATAATGAAAAAAATCGCAACAGCCATTGCAGTGTGCATGATTTCTGCCAGCCTCATCGGCTGCGCCAACATTCAAAACGATTCGACCCGCACCAAGACCGAAGGCACGCTCGTGGGCGCTGGCGTGGGCGCTGGCGTGGGCGCTGCTCTGGGAGCCATTTTTGGCGGCAACACCAAGTCTACCCTCATAGGAGCGGCTATCGGCGCAGGCGTGGGATCTCTCGGCGGCTTCTTTGTCGGCAAGCATGTGGCTGACAAAAAGTCAGAATACGCCAGCTACGAAGACTGGCTGGATGCCTGCATCAGCGACACGCACAATCTTAATGAAGAAACCCGCAAATACAACGCCCAGCTTGGCAAAGACATCAACGCTCTGGACAAGGAATCCGCAGCGCTGGCCGCCCAGTATAAAAAGCAGGCTGTTTCGCGCGACAAAATGCGCGCTGAGCTGAAAAAAGTGCAGGCGTTGCAAAAAGACAGCAGCGACAATATAGCCAACCTGCAGCAAGACGTGCAGAAACGGCGCCAGGCATCGGCCGACGCCAAGGCTCACGGCAACAAGGGGCAGGCTCAAAAGCTGGACGCCGAAATTGCAAGGCTTGACAAGCAAATTAAGGAAATGAAGGCCTATAACAAGCGCCTGGCCAACATTTCTGTGCGCCTGGCCGTTTAGCAAAAGCCAAAAACGATCATAAGGAGAACGCCATGAAGACTTTGCTCACCGTCGTCGCCGTCTGCGGCTCCCTGCTGCTTTCAGGCTGTCTGGGCGCCGATACCAGCGACCCCCGCAAGGGAGGTCTTTTCGGATACAGCCCCAAGACCTATGAACAGCGCATACAGACCCGTGAAAGCCAGTATCAGCAGCTGTCAGATGAAAACGCAAGGCTCAAGCAGGAATCGGCGACCCTTGAACAGCAGAAAAAGCAAAAGCAGGCCAATGTGACAGCCCAAAAGAAAAAGCTTGGTCAGGTCAACGCCGAAATAAAATCGATGAAGGGCAAAATAAGCAAAACCCAGGCGACGCCTGCTTCGGAGAGCGGCATAAGCGAGGCTGAAAAGGCCGCCCAGATACGCCGCATGCAGAAAGAGCTGCAAAAGCTCGAGGCCGAGGCTGACGCGCTGAGCCGTCTGTAACCCTCGCGGAGCGTCCATGCTGTCACGCCGGACTTTTATATGCCTGCTTTCCGCCGCGCTCTGTGGCGCTGCGGGAAGGGGGACTGCGCTTGCTTCCATGCCGGCTGAACGGCTGCCTGCAGGCGAAATTGGCGGCATCATACGGACCAAGTCGCTATTTGCCACCAGCGGCATGGATCTTGAGCCGCTGCGCGAAGCCGTGCGCAGCATGGGCGCTGCCGGACTGCGCAGGTACTTGAAAGAACTGGACACCTACGCTTCTTACACCACGGCGGAAGAACTTGCCATCATGCAAAGGCTGACAAAAGATCTGCCGGCCGGCGTCGGCATGGATATTTTTGAAGACAGGCAGCAGCGCATGCGCTGCGCGCCCTACCCCGGTTCGCCGGCAGAAAGGGCCGGCATTCGCTATGCCGACGTGCTCAGAGGCGTGGATGGACAGGCCGTGCGGGGCGCTTCGCTGCGTGAG
>JAGAZG010000203.1 GCA_017940105.1 Mailhella sp.
TCTAGAAGCATCCTGCGGAAAAAGGGTTCGGGCGTCGTTATTCCATGCGAGGATTGCTTTGCTGATGAGATGCGCAGCCAGATTCCGGACGAAGACGCTGCTCCTGCTCGAACAGGAGCAGCGTTCCATCCAAGAAAAGAACCGCTGACTATAGAGGTGAGGGCCGGGGCCTTGCGCAGGCATGCGCGGTTTTCAAGCCACTGGACATAATCCGGAGATGCTCGTCCAGTTCCGTGCCCTTGCGTATGGGGCGCGGCGCAGGCCGCCGAAAAAAGGCATATGCCGCATGTCAAGGCTGCGCAGAGTCGCTTCATGCGTGTTATATAGCGCAGCAATATGCCGGAGTGCAAAGGGTTTTTGCTATGTCTCCATCAGCGTATACGGATGCGAGGAGCATGCTATTTTTTTTCGCTATTGACGGAAATTTCTTTTTCGCCTAAAAAAACTCTAATGAATGAACAATGAGGAAAAGGCATGAGGGGCTTTACGCATGCCTGTGCTGGAAACATTTTTACAGGTTTGTTTTAAGGAGTTGAATATGCTGAAGAAATTCGGAGTATTGGCCTTGGCTTTTGCCATGGGAGGTATGCTTGCCATCAGCGGTCCCGCCGAGGCTGCCAAGGGCTTTAAAGGTCTTTCCTTTATGGGTAGCTATGCTGAGAAGCATCCCACTGTCGTCAATGTGTGGAAGCCTTGGTTCAAGATTGTGGAAGAAAAATTCGGCGGCAAGCTTACCTTTGACTATTTTGCCACCAATGCATTGTACCCCGAAGCAGAAGCAATCGCCGCCATTACCGACGGTCGCGTGGATTTCGGCGTGGTGCGTCCCGCCGTCTATCCCGGCAAGATGAACTTGCTTGGCGTGGTTGCCCTGCCCGGCATGTGCCCTAATGCTCTCGTCGGCAGTCTTGTTGCTGAGGATATCGTCGAACACTTTAAAGAAGTGCGCGATGAAATGCCCGCCAACTCCGTGCACTATTTCGCGTGGGCTTCTGCGGCTTATCAGATCCATACCATCAAGCCTGTTAAGAACATGGAAGAGCTGAAAGGCAAGAAGATCATCGTATGGGATGCCACGACTCTTGAATGGATCAAGGCGCTTGGGGCCAACCCCATCCGCATGAGTTCGCCCGACACCTATCTCGCCCTTTCAAAAGGCATGGCCGATGGCGTTCTTTGCCCCCTTGCTCCCCTCAAGTCCTATAAGATTACCGAGGCGACCAAGTATCACCTTATTCTCAATCTCGGTGTGAACACGTTCTGTATGGAAGCCAACAAAGACCTTTGGGAATCCATGCCTAAGGACATGCGTGACTGGCTCACTGCCGAGGGTGGCATGAAGATGGCCGAAGCCAACGGCAAATCCCTTGAAGACGGAGCCATGGCAGATACTAAGTGGATGGAAGCTCAGGGGCACCAGTTCTTCTACCTGACCGATGAAGAACGCTCAGCAGCCCTTGCCCCGCTTGCTTCTTTTGCTGACATGTGGAAGTCTACTGACTGCAAGAACATGGATGCCAAAGTCGTGGATGAAGTGCTCAGGTATGCCCGCGAACGCAGCAAGTACTACACAGATGCCGTATATTCCGGGAAATATGGCGATGCTTATAAGAAGTAGACAGGTCTGACATTGCAGGTTTTTGCGGCTCCGCATCATGCATGTGGGGCCGCCTTTTGTTTGAGCAACGTGGTAATTTTGGTATTGACGTAACTTCTAATTTCAATTAATAAAGCTCTATTGAATTGATGGCCTTTACGCGGGTCGGCATATGCTGCTCCGCCTTGTCAATCCCGGGCCGATAGCCCACAGACATGTCCATGCCCTGCAATCGGAGCATGGACACAGAGGCTGCCATGGCAGAGAACACTCCTTCTGCGCTCAAAGGCGTTTATAACTTTCTTGAAACCTGCACTGGCAAGTTCAGCTGGCTGAGCCATGTTGCCATGGCCGTGCTTCCCATACTTGTTTTCCTCGACGTGAGCGGAAGGCTGTTTGGCAAGAGCGTGCCAGGTTCTCTTGAGCTGCAGGAAAATATTCTTGCTCTCACCACGTTTTCATTCATGGCGCTGCTGCAGCTGCATGACAGGCACATGCAGATCGACTTTCTGTACGTGCGCTTTCACAACTCGGTGAAGCGGTGGTGCGACGTGGCCGTTTCGTCGAGCGTGCTGGTCATCCTGCTGTTGCTCACCTACGAAAGCTACAAGGCGTTTCTGGGCAAGTTCGGCACACAGTCCATGGAACTGTACGTTCCGCTTGAGTATTACTACTGGATGCCGTTCGTAGGTATCGGCATCACTGCGCTGGTACTGGTGTTCCAGCTTTTGCGGGACATCATCCGCTGTCTTTCAGAGCGGCACCTCATCGCTCCACTGCTTGGGATAGCCTTTGCCGTTTTTCTGGCTTGGCTTCCATTCTGGTACCGCGACAGCGACTACGAAATTTCAAACCTCGTGCTCGGCCTGATCGCCTTCGGCTTTCTCTTTTTATTCCTGTTCATTAAAATGCCCATCGCCTGGGCCATGAGCATCATCGGAGCCATGGGCATGGTATGCATTGCCCGCAACGTGCCGGCGGCGCTTGCCTCCGTGGGCACAACGCCGTATTCTGCGGCGGCCAACTACAGTCTGGTGGCGCTGCCGCTGTTCGTATTCATGGGCTGCATGATCCTGTATTCCGGTATATCCATCGATCTGTTCAACTCGGCCAATAAGTGGATTGGCCATATGCCCGGCGGCATGGGAATGGCCGGCGTTGCCGGATGCACCGGTTTTGCAGCTGTGTGCGGCGACTCGCTTTCTACCGCCGTGACCATGGGATCTGTATCGCTGCCCGAAATGATGCGCCTTAAGTATTCTCCCTCGCTGGCGACGGGCGCACTGGCTGCAGGCGGCACATTGGGCATCCTGATTCCCCCGAGCGCGGGTTTCATCATCTATGGCATTGTGACGGAAGTTTCCATTGGACGCCTGTTCATGGCGGGCCTCGTGCCCGGACTCATGCTCGCCGCCATGTTCATGCTTTACATTTACATCACCGCAGTACGCCATCCTGAAATGGCTCCCCGCGGCCCAAAGTACACGTTGGCAGAAAAAATATCGTCTTCCATGGGTCTTGTTCCCATCCTTGCCTTGTTTGTGCTCGTTCTGGGAAGCATCGTCATCGGCATATGCTCGCCCACAGAAGGCGGCGGCATAGGTGCGATGGGTGCGTTTTTGTATGCGCTCGCCCGCCGCAAGGTCACCTGGAAGAACCTTTTGGCCTCACTTGAAGAAACCGGCGAACTCACCGCGCGCATTCTCAGCATCATGGTTGGTGTTGCGGTTTTGGGCTATTTCTTCGCGCAGACACGCCTGCCTTTTTTGTTGGCAGACTTCATCAGCTCCCTTCCGTTCAATCGCTACTGGGTGTTCGCCATAATCATTATAATCTATGTCATTCTCGGTTGCATGATGAACGTCATCCCCATGCTCATGCTGACCCTGCCTTCGATTTTCCCCACGGTCGTTGCCCTTGGTTTTGACCCGGTGTGGTTCGGCGTGGTTTCGGTCATGGTCATGGTGATGGGACAGATCACTCCTCCAGTCGGCGTCGTGGTATTTGCCTTGGCCGGTGTTGCCAAGGGAATCCCCATCGAAACGATATTCAAGGGCATCATTCCGTTTGTCGGACTGATGATTCTGGCCGTGCTTATTATCACCATATTCCCAGATATAGCCACCTGGCTGCCGTATTACCTTATGGGGCCGGAAATCCTGTAGTTTTGCATAAAAACGTCCGCGTCATGCCGTGCATGAGCGGAATAACATTTCAACACCAAGGAGAGAATCATGGGCCATCCTACAGTGTACCCCACCGGAGTTACTCTTTACAACCCGGAAAAAGCCTTCAATGGCTTTACCATTATGCCTGTGAAAGAGCACGGCGCGTTGCTTATCGACATGAATGGGCAGGAAATCAAGCTCTGGAAAGGAGTGCATGGTTTTCCCAACAAGATATTCCCCGGCGGCTACCTGCTTGGCAGCCGCGGTACCCGCAATGCAAAGTATGGCCTTCAGGACCAGATAGACCTCATTCAGGTTGACTGGGACGGTAATGTCGTCTGGGAATTCAACCAGGCAGAATTCATTGAGGACCCTGGTGAGAAGCCGCAGTGGATGGCTCGTCAGCATCATGACTTTCAGCGTGAAGGCAGCACCACCGGCTACTATGCCCCCGGTCATGAGCCGCAGGCTCTTTCTGGCAACACGCTCGTGCTCTGCCACCGCGATGCGCAGTGCGAATATATTTCTGACAAAAAGTTGCTTGACGACGTCGTCTACGAAGTGAATTGGGAAGGCGAGATCATCTGGGAATGGCAGGCATCTGACCATGTGGAAGAAATGGGCTTTTCTGAAGCTGCCCGCAACGCCATGTGCCGCTGCCCGAATTACCGCGGCGGCGCGCTCATCGAGCATGCTCCAGCTCTTGGCGACTGGATGCATATCAACTCCATGTCCACCCTTGGACCGAACAAGTGGTATGATGCCGGTGACGAACGCTTCCATCCTGACAATATCATCATGGATGGCCGCGAAACCAACATCATCTTCATCATCAGCAAGGAAACAGGCAAGATCGTATGGAAGGTCGGTCCCGATTACAGCATCGGCCACCCCGAGCACAAGCTTGGCTGGATCATCGGCCAGCACCATGCGCATATGATTCCAGACGGGCTCCCCGGCGCGGGCAACATCCTTGTTTTTGACAACGGCGGATGGGCCGGTTATGACAACCCCAATCCAGGCGCCCCCATGGGTGTGAAGGCCGCCCAGCGTGACTACACCCGCGTGCTGGAATTCGACCCCATCACCCTTGACATTGTCTGGCAGTACACCCCGCGTGAAGCCGGCTTCGTCATCCCGCTCGACGCCAGTCGTTTCTACAGCCCATTCATCAGCGCCGCGCAGCGCCTGCCCAACGGCAATACGATGATTACAGAAGGGTCAGACGGTCGCTTCATTGAAGTGACGCCTGATCATGAGATTGTGTGGGAATTCATCAATCCCTACATGGATGGCCGCAACATGAACATGGTGTACCGTGCTTACCGCGTACCGTACGAATGGGTGCCTCAGGCAAGCCATACGCCTGAAGTAGCCATTGCCCGTACCAACTGTGCCACATTCCGCATGCCTGGAGCCGCGCCACTGGGCAATACTCTCAGCGTTGTTTCCGTAGAAGGCACCACGGGGTATGATGCAAACGCTGGTGACTGTATCGCAGCCACTGACGAATAAGATAAGCAAGAGGAAAGGACGATCCTTTCTCCTTTTTCTAAAAAACGCTCTTCAGGTTTTGCCCTGGAGAGCGTTTTTGCTTCATACATGCAGCACAATGGGCAACACAATGGGATCTCGCCCCAGGACATCGCGGAAGAAGTGCCTCAGGGCAGAGCGGATATTGTCCGATAGCTGGCTTCTATTTCCTGGAGTCATGGATTCCAGCTGATCCAGCACAAGACATTTTGAATCTTCAAGAAGATGGCTGTATTGCTGTTCAAACACAAAACCGCGCGAAATCATTTCTGGACCGAGCAGAACTTCGCCTGTTTCTTCTGCAATAACAAGTACGACTGCGACCATTCCTTCGCCGCCGAGAATGCGTCTTTCTTTAAGCACCACTCTTCCTACGTCACCGACTCCCTTTCCGTCCACCATGACGGATTCTGCAGGGACAGGCTCTTCCAGGCGCAGGTCTGATTCTGTCAGAGTGACAGGCTGGCCATCTTCTATGATCTTGATGTTGCGCTGATCGACGCCGCATTCAGCTGCCAGCTTTGCATGCAGGGCAAGATGGCGGTATTCACCGTGCACGGGTATAAAATATTTCGGCTGAACAACTCTTATGATGTCTTTAAGTTCATCATGACAGGCGTGCCCGGTTGCGTGCACAGTACGGTCTTTGCTGCTATACACTTCTGCGCCAAGCCTGTAAATCTGATCAAGGACGTGTGAAACCGCCTTCGCATTGCCTGGAATCACGCGCGACGACATGATGACCGTGTCACCGGCATGTAGAGAAATATGTCTGTGTTCTCCTCTGGCAATGCGGGCCAGAGCAGAGAGGGCCTCGCCCTGCGTACCTGTTGCGAGCACTACGGTTTTTTGGGGAGTAATGTCAGGAAATCCCGTAGCTTCGCTGTAGAGGCGGGATGGCTGCTCTAACAGACCCAGCTCAACGGCTTTTTCTATGTTTGTGGCAAGGCTCCTGCCACTGACAAATACGGATCGACCGTATTTGTCGGCGAGTTCAAGAACAGTGCGTATCCGGCGTATGTGACTTGAAAACAGAGCTATAAGTATGCGTCCGCTGACTTCTGAGAATATGACGTCAAGGTCGTCACGCACCTTGCTTTCTGGAAGGGAATGTCCAGGGCTTTCCACATTGGTGGAATCGGAGAACAGCAGCCTGATGCCTTTTTTTTCGCCCAATTCAGAAAAAATCATGAAGTCTTCGAGAGGATTGCATGCTTCGTCATCCAATGGCTGCGGGTCAAGCTTAAAATCACCCGTATGGATAATTTTCCCTACCGGCGTGTCAACGCACAGTGCATAACATTGGGGTATGGAATGGCAGACCGGAATAAAAGTAAAGGCAAGGTCGCCAAGCTGCACCTGCCCGTAAGCCTTTATGGGGACAAGAACGACGCGGTCAAGCAGACCGTGTTCTTCAAGCTTATGTTCCACAAGAGCCAGCGTAAAAGGAGAACCGTAGATGTGCAGCCCCCTAAGGCTTTTATACTGCACCAGCAGCCAAGGAAGGGCTCCTATGTGATCTTCGTGCCCATGGGTGAGAATGATGCCGAGCACCGTTTCTCCCTCTGCAAAAACAGAGCCCAGACTAGGGATGACTACGTCTACGCCAAGGAGAGAATCGTCTGGAAACATAAGCCCGCAGTCTATCAGGACGACACCCTTTCCGGTCTTCCATTTCTGGCAGTTCATGCCTATTTCGCCAAGTCCACCCAGAGGAGTGATCGTCAGGTCTTCCGATTCCATTTTGCTGCACGCATTCATACTGCACTCAGCATACAAAAAAGAACGGAATTGTACAAGAGAATACAATCTGGAAGATCTGGGCAAAATTTTGATGCACCATCCTTAGACCGTATTGACGTATTGATATGCGTGAGCAAAGTCTTTCAGACTTGCTTTGTAAAAATGCGCACAGCAGTCCTTTTCTAGGGCTTTTCAGCCTTTCTATGCATTGGTTTCACTTTGAAGACAGA
>JAGAZG010000204.1 GCA_017940105.1 Mailhella sp.
AACGAAATGGCTGGCGCAAGGGGGCTATGAGTTCGTATAGTGTATCCAGAGCGTTAGTCTCAATATTTCTTGAAAGTGCTCTAATGATGGCTGCGATGGGTGACCTCGTGGTCAGTTCCGCTTCCATCAGCAAAGCCGGCTGCATTGGTAAAGCAGTATTTCACCATGTGTTCTACGGCGCTTTTTGTATAAAACGCCGTGTGAGGGCTGAGTATCACGTTTGGAAATGATCGCAGCACGGCCATGTCTCTGTTGGCAATAGTATCACCCGTGCGGTCGCAGTAATACAGACCGTCTTCTTTTTCCAGAACATCGAGGGCCGCAAAGCCTACCTTGCCTGATTCAAGCGCATTGACAAGGGCATCCGTATCAATGAGTTTGCCGCGTGCGGTATTGATGATGATAACCCCGCTTTTCATGCGGGAGAAGGCTTCAGCGTTGAGCATGTGGTAGTTTTCTGATGTGGCGTTGGTGTGCAGGGTAATTATGTCTGATTCTGCAATCAGGCGGTCAAGACTTACGTATTCGGCAAGTCCTGCTGCATGGGGGTTCTTATGTGGATCGCAGGCAAGAATGCGGCATCCGAATCCGCTGAGAACCCTCATGACGCTCATGCCTATCTGCCCTGTGCCGATTACGCCAACGGTGCATGCTGAAATGTCCAGACCTATCTTTCCGTTTAGAGTGAAATTTTGCATGTCCGCCTGGCGGAGGACATGGGTGATTTTTCGGCATGCCATAAGCATGAGCATGACGGCATAGTTGGCGACACCGGTTGGGGGATAGCTTACATTGGCAACGCGCATTCCAAGGCGTTCGGCTTCATCCAGATCGACATGGTCGTAGCCGATGGAACGGCAAAGCAGGTATTTTACTCCAAGGCTGCAGAATGAGCGCAATACAGGGGCGGACATGTCGCAGGGGATGACGCTTACGGCTTCGCATCCTTTGACGAGTTCATAGTTTTTAGGCGAGGGATATTCCGTTGTATAGTCGAAATCTATGCCCAGTTGCCGGCTGAATTGCCTGCAGAAGGCAAGCTCGTCAAACTCTCTCAGGCAATAAAAAAACAGCTTCATGAGGCAGGAACTCCTTTGTCTGGCTGAAATGCAGGGATTTTGGAGAATTCAATTCGCATTATTCTAACTCCAGTCATATGGTTTTGAAAAGCAAAAACAGCACGCCAAAATATGCCACTGTCAATGCTTCTGCGGTTAATTTGCCTCTTGCGGCGTGATGAACGCAGGCATAGAATACGAGTGTTGCATGCCTCTCTGGCCTGCATGATGGGTCAGTCATTTCCAGCTCAGGAGATCCTACATGGTCACAGTACATACCGCCCCCGTTATTCTTGTCGGCGGCAC
Organism: Mailhella sp.; assembly: GCA_017940105.1. Taxonomy (GTDB): domain Bacteria; phylum Desulfobacterota; class Desulfovibrionia; order Desulfovibrionales; family Desulfovibrionaceae; genus Mailhella. The sequence continues at coordinate 1,365 of JAGAZG010000204.1, forward strand.
TCTGCTTTCTTGCCAAGAAGCTTCAGCAAGGGGCATGGATATTGAACTTGCAAAAAGCGGCACGCTTGCCGCACGCATTCTTGCCTCGCACAGCAAAAAAGACGAACACGGCATACTGCATGTTAAATTCGATGCCATGCTTTCGCACGACATCACTTTTGTCGGCATCATTCAGACGGCCCGCGCAAGCGGACTAAAGAGCTTTCCCGTGCCGTATGCGCTTACCAACTGCCATAACAGCCTGTGCGCGGTCGGGGGCACGATCAATGAAGACGATCATCTTTTTGGGCTGACGGCAGCGCGTAAGTTTGGCGGTGTATACGTCCCGCCTCACATGGCCGTCATCCATCAGTATGCCAGGGAAATGATGGCCGGGTGCGGACGCATGATCCTTGGTTCTGACAGCCATACGCGCTATGGGGCTCTGGGAACGATGGGCTTTGGTGAAGGAGGCCCTGAACTTGTCAAGCAGCTGCTGGGAAGGACGTATGACATCCCGAGTCCAGAAGTAGTGCTTGTCTGGCTGGAAAATTCCCCCAGGCCTGGCGTTGGTCCTCAGGATGTGGCGCTGGCTCTCATTGCAGCGGTATTCAAGAGCGGGGCCGTGAAGAACAGGGTGCTGGAGTTCGCCGGACCTGGCCTTGCAGGACTGTCTGTTGATTACCGCTGCGGCATAGACGTCATGACTACCGAAACGACATGCCTTTCGTCAATCTGGGAAACCGATGACAAGGTAAAGTCGTATCTTGAGGCGCATGGCCGTGCTGAAGATTTTCAGCTTCTTACTCATGATGCGCCCGCTGCATTTTCTGCGCTTGTGCGCATTGACCTTGCAAAGGTTGAGCCCATGATCGCCTTGCCTTTTCATCCGAGCAATGCATATCCCATTGCAGAGGTCGTCGCCCATGCAGAAGAGTATCTTGGCCAGGTTGAAGAAGAAGCTGCTAAGCAGTATGGCAGCCTTGCCAACGGTTTTTCTCTGCGTGGTAAAATCCGCAGCGGCGGCATTTATGTAGACCAGGGGGTCATTGCGGGCTGCGCTGGCGGCACCTTTGAAAATCTGACCGTGTCGGCTGCGATTTTAGCTGGACACGCGGCCGGCGGAGGACCGTTTGCACTGAATGTTTACCCGGCTTCCCAGCCGCAGGCTCTGGCCTTGGTGAAAAATGGCTCTTACGCCAGATTCATGGAAGCGGGGGCCATTGTCAAAACGGCGTTCTGCGGACCCTGTTTCGGAGCTGGCGACACTCCCTCGCACGGAGCTCTTTCCATACGGCATTCTACGAGGAATTTTCCAAACCGCGAAGGATCCAAGCCTGGAGCCGGACAGCTTGCCGGCGTCGCCCTCATGGATGCTCGTTCCATTGCCGCCACGGCGGCTAACGGGGGCAGGCTCACGCCTGCCACCGAACTTGACTGGTCCGGAATCGAGTGCAGCCTGGACTATGCCTTTGATCCTCTGCCGTATGCATCGCGCTGCTATAACGGATTTGGCCGGCCCGATCCTGATGCAGAGCTGAAGCTGGGGCCGAATATTACGGACTGGCCATCCATGTCCCCCCTTCCGGAACATCTGCTTTTGTCTGTTGCCAGCGTGATACTCGATCCCGTCACTACGACGGATGAGCTCATCCCGTCTGGCGAAACATCATCGCTGCGTTCAAATCCTTTGAAGCTCTCTGAATTCGCCCTTTCCCGCAAGGATCCCGCTTATGTCGGCAGGGCTAAGGCTGTTCAGGCCATGGAAATAAAGCGGGAGTCTGCCGCAGACGATCCTGCGGTCGCCGAATACGTCCGCAGCGCCTGCGAAGCCCTGCGTGATGCGGCGCCAGAGGTGTGGAACGAAGTCACTGGGCAGGACGGCATGGGCAAGACAGGCATAGGCTCGGCAATTTTTGCAGTGAAACCCGGAGACGGCAGCGCCCGTGAACAGGCAGCTTCATGCCAGAAGGTGCTTGGAGGCTGGGCCAATCTTGCCGTTGAATATGCTACCAAGCGTTACCGCTCCAATCTTATAAACTGGGGGATGCTGCCTTTTCTGGCTGATGCAGACCTTGGAAAGACGCTGCAGACAGGTGCCTTTGTCTTGGTCCCTAACGTGCGCACGGCCATTGCGGAATGCCATACGTCCATGCAAGCCTGGGTGATTCAGAATGGCTCAGCACAAAAGACAGAACTGCGTTTGGGCGGGCTCACCGATGAAGAAAGACGAATTATTCTTGCAGGCTGCCTGATTAATTTTTATAATAGCTGACAGGTTGCAAAAAAATTGGAAGCAGCCAGGCCTGTTCCGGCAATATTGCCGGTTTGACTGCTGCTGTGGAAGACACATAGTTCGTTTCACTTTAAACAACAGGAAAAGCCATGAGAATCGCCAGAAAATTGCTTTCTTTTTTTTTCAGCATGTTCTTTTGCATTGTCCTTTTCCGGCTGCACAGATTTGCATGACGACTACTATGCACCGCCGCCTCCGCCTCCGCATAATGTCAGACCGGCTCCTCCAGAATCTCAGCACGTCAGGCCGGTAATGCCCCCTCATCATCAGGTAAAACCTGCGCCGGCACACGTGAGGCCTGAGCAGCCGGCACCCCAGGCAAGGCCAAGGCCCAGCAAGCAAAAGCCGGAGCCTGCGCAGGCAAGGCCGCCGCAGCAAAATGTCCGTCCGCAGCCTCAGCTCCGTAATCCGGAGCGTGTCCGTCCTTCCCGCAATCCTATTAAACGACCCGTTCCGGAAAGACCGGTCAGTCCTGACTTGCACAGGAAATAGAGCTGGTTGAAGCATGCGTGTCCGCGCAGCACGTGCGGCATGATGTATGCTGTGTGTGAAAAAAACTTTCAACGCTGTGTCTGGCCTGAGCCTTTTCTGCTTGCGGTGGGACATGGTTGCATATATGATAATGCAGACTACATACAGCAGGAGCAGGTATGGACTTCATCTTCTTTTTTCTTGGCATTGGAGCGGTAGCTGCAGCTCTTACCTACATTAAGCGCAGCACGCCAAATCCTTCCCACAAATGATTTCCTGGCGGCATTGTTTACGAGGGCGGATTTCATTCCGCCCTCTGTTGCCGTGCATTAATACATTGCAGAAATGCTCCATATCGTTCTTTTTCGTCCAGAAATTCCCCCGAATACAGGCAATATTGCCAGGTTGTGCGCAGGCACGGGGACGAGCCTGCATTTGATTGAACCGCTGGGGTTTTCTCTTGACAGCCGTTATCTCAAGCGGGCCGGACTTGATTACTGGCCGCATGTGGATATGAAGAGCTGGCCTTCCCTGACTGCATACCTGGCGGCGGACGGAGCGGGCAGGCGCCTTGTGAGCGCGAGCGCCCGCCATGGAGAAGCCATTCAGCATTTTGCGTTTTTACCGGACGACAGTCTCCTTTTGGGACCGGAATCTGTCGGTCTGCCCCCTGATATTCAATCCATGGCTGAGCGCCATATACGCATACCAATCAAAGACTGCATCCGCAGCCTCAATCTTTCTTCGTCAGCCGGCATCATCCTCTATTTCGCCCTTGCATACCTGGGAGAGCTGGAAAGCTGGTAATCTCTGTACCGCAGTTAATGAATCGGCTTGCCCTGGAGGACTGCACCATGACTGGGTTCGGATAAAAATGCCAGGGCTTAAACATCCTCTTAACAATCCTTCAAAAACAGGCTACCCTCACCCATCTTTTTTGTCTTATGGAGCTCGGATGACGGAAGCCCCCATCATACAGATCCGCGGTCTGGAAAAAAAATTCAAAAGCAAAAATGGCGAATTCTACGCGCTAAAGGGCATAGATCTTTCCATTGAGCGCGGTGATATTTTTGGAATTATCGGAAGAAGCGGAGCCGGCAAGTCCACTCTTGTACGGTGCATAAATATGCTTGAACGTCCCACTGCCGGACAGGTTCTGTTCGAAGGACGGGATCTCTGTTCGCTTGATGGAAGGGACCTTCGTCTTGCAAGGCGTTCTATGGGAATGATTTTTCAGCAGTTCAATCTGCTGATGCAGAGGACAGCGCTGGCAAATATATGCTTTCCTCTGGAACTGAGCGGCACTCCTAAAGCCGAGGCGAAAAAACGCGCGGAAGAGCTGCTTGACCTGGTCGGGCTTTCTGAACGGGCCGGCGCATATCCCTCTCCGCTTTCAGGTGGGCAGAAGCAGCGCGTCGCCATAGCACGCGCCCTGGCTTCCCGCCCAAAAGTGCTCCTGTGCGACGAGGCTACCTCTGCACTTGATCCGGAAACAACGGTGTCCATTTTGGCGCTGATACGCGACATCAATAAAAAACTCGGCATTACGGCGGTCATTATCACTCACGAAATGAGCGTGGTGGAAAAAATATGCAATCGTGTCGCCATTATTGCCGGTGGCTCAATTGCTGAATCCGGCCTTGTTGAAGATGTATTTTATCACCCTGAGACAGAAGCAGCCAAATCTCTGGTAATGCCTGAAGCTCTTCGTCAGGAAAGCCTGCCTGCCGGCAGGGTGGTGCGCATTGTGTTTGCAGGCAGTTCCAGCCTGGAGCCTTTGGTTGGCAGCATGATTCTTGACTGCGGCAAGGCGCCGAGCATTTTGTACTCCGACATCCGCAATATGGATGGGGCTACATACGGACAGATGGTGATGCAGCTGCCCGATGATGAGCAAGCCTGTGCCCGGATCCGCGCTTTTGCAGCGGCGCATGGGCTTTCGCTTGAGGAGATAAGCCATGTTTGACGCGCAGCTTGTGGAAATGCTCGCCGAGGGAGTATGGGATACCTTGTATATGACTGTCGTTTCCACAGGACTTTCATATCTTTTGGGAATACCGGTCGGCGTTTTGCTTGTCATATGCAGAAAAGGGGGCATTTCCCCTCGCCCGCTTCTTTATGCCGTTCTTGACGTCGTGGTCAACCTGACCAGGTCATTTCCTTTTCTCATCCTCATGATAGCAGTCATTCCGTTCACGCGGTTCCTGGTTGGAACAACCATAGGCAACAATGCTACGGTGGTTCCCTTGGTCATAGCAGCCGTCCCGTTCGTAGGAAGGCTGATAGAATCTTCGCTTCTTGAGGTGGACGGCGGCGTCGTGGAAGCGGCGCAGTCCATGGGAGCCTCTGCCTGGCAGATCATCACAAAGGTGCTGTTGCCAGAAGCGTTGCCTTCTCTTCTTAATGGCAGCGCCGTTGCAGCCATAACCATTCTCGGCTATTCGGCTATGTCCGGCGCTGTCGGCGGAGGCGGGCTTGGCAAGCTGGCCATCATGTATGGGTATAACAGGTATCAGACCGATATCATGTTTATCACTATTATCTTGCTTATTGTCATTGTCCAGCTTTTCCAGATGCTGGGCAACTGGGCAACGAAACGTTCCGACAAGCGGGTTTCGTAACCCGAATTCGGTAAACCATGAGAGGTTTTTTATGAAATTTAATTTTATGTTGTCCGCCGTACTTATGGGGGCGTGCGTGTTCGCGGCTTCTTCCGTTTCTTCAGCTGCAGAGGTCAAGGTTGGCGCTTCCCCTACGCCTCATGCAGAAATCCTTAAGGCGGCTATCCCCCTCATGAAAGAGAAGGGGCATGACCTGAAGATCATTGAATATGCCGACTATGTGCAGCCAAACATGGCGCTCGATGCTGGAGAACTGGATGCAAACTACTTTCAGCACCAGCCGTATCTGACTGATTTTAATAAAGAAAAAGGCACAAAACTCGTCTCGATTGCGGCTGTTCACTATGAGCCTTTCGGCATTTACGCCGGCAAGTCTTCTTCGTTGAAGGATATCAAAAACGGCGCAGTGGTTGCCGTGCCCAACGATACTACCAACGAGGCAAGAGCGTTGCTGCTTCTGCAGGAAAGCGGCTTGCTCAAACTTAAAGACGGTGCCGGGCTAAGCGCTACGCGCAGAGATATCAAAGAGAATCCCCATAAGCTGAAGATCGAAGAGATAGAAGCGGCTCAGCTGGTCCGTTCGCTGCCGGACGTTGATTTTGCCGCCATCAACGGCAACTATGCGATTCTTGGCGGTCTCAAGGTCAAGGATGCATTGGCAACGGAACCAGCTGATTCTCTGGCTGCGGCAACCTATGCCAACATTCTTGCGGTGCGCGAGGCCGAGAAAGACCGGGCAGAACTCAAGGATCTTGCCGAGGTTCTTAAAAGCGAAGCCGTACGGTCTTTTATTTCATCCACCTATGAAGGCGCAGTTGTGCCTTCCAAATAAAAAAAGCGCGTCAGTTTTTTCGGAATGTCATGCGCCCGCAGTCGTTGGCGCTTTGGGACAGTTTTAGCGTCGCGTTCGAGAATGTTCGCACTGCTTTGGCAGAGATATTGAAGTCTACCTGCTGAAAGGATGGGCTGAATCGAAAGGATGGTCAGCATGCAAGGCATGCGGCCACCCTTTCTAGTTAATCAGGCAGTGAACAGGTAAGGATATGTGAACATTCCTTGACAGTCAGTCAGGAATGGCTGAGCCTTGCATGGCGTGCCGGCGCAAAGCCTTGGCGCCAGAGCAAGCAGTTTTTTTCAAGATAGGATGCGTAAAAGGAGGCGGAGCATGGATGCCGTGAATATTGGCGATGTTTCACTTGGCGCAGGTCGCCCGCGCATTATCGTGCCTCTTACCGGACGGAGTCCTGATGAGCTGTGCGGCGAAGCGAAAGAACTTGCCTTTTTGCCGGCTGACGTGGCAGAGTGGCGCATTGATTTTTTGCCTGCTGAAACAATAAGAGATACGTCTCTTCTTCGGATTCTTCAAATGCTGCGCAGCGAAAGTAAAACGCCGCTTCTTGCAACATGCCGGTCATTGCGCGAGGGAGGCCTGTACTGCGCTTCGGAATCAGAATACGCCTGCCTGTGCGGCAGACTGTGCGGCACAGGCATGATTGATGCAATTGATGTTGAAGCATTTTCCTCTGATGTTGAAGTTGTCAGGGGCATCATAGCCTGTGCGCATGACTGCGGAGTAACCGTAGTTGCCAGCAGTCATGATTTTTCTGCAACGCCAGACAGAGAAGAGATTATCCGGAGGCTTTGCTTTATGCAGGACTCACTTGGCGCGGATATCCTGAAAATTGCCGTTATGCCTCAAAAACCTGCCGATGTACTGACCTTGCTTTCAGCAACGGATGAAATGCTTGCTTTGCATGCAAAAAAACCGCTTATCACCATGAGCATGGGACCGTTGGGCGTGATAAGCAGGGTGTCCGGCCAGTTTTTCGGCAGTTGCGCTACTTTTGGATGTGCCAGGCAGGCA
>JAGAZG010000205.1 GCA_017940105.1 Mailhella sp.
AATGGCGCAAGGCAGAATGAAAAAGGACGCCATTCTGCAGAATCGTCCCATAAAACGTGCATACAGGCGACAGCATTCAGAATCTGCAAAACCCACCTCGGCAGTAAAAACTTCCGGAGCATGCTGCCCGCCGACAGTATATTCATGCAGCAGTGCCAGCCCCTTTCCTGAAAGGACCTGCTCAGCAGAAGGTTGGGCACATCTGAACCTGTCACATAAAAATGAAGCAAAATCCTGCTCCCAGCCCTTTTCAAAAGAAAAAGGAACATGACCAGCTTCAGACGGCAGCACAAAGGGGATATTTCTGCGCTCCGTTCCAGGAATGAGCCAGGCTGCCCCGAGCCCGGTGCCAGCACCAATGACGGCAAGCGGTCTTTTATGCTTTTTCCGGCTCATCTCCCGCAATACGCCGGATATATCCCTGCCATGCAGAGATTCAAAAGTTGCACCGTAAGGGGCAAGACACGCCCAGGCTTGCGCTTCAAAATCATTAATAGCCCAAAATTTTGCTTTTGGAAAAAACAGTAAAGCTTCGCTGCCCGTTATCGTTATCGGTGCGTTTGTCATGCGGATTTCTCCATCCCTGACGGGACCGGCAGCCGCAAAGCAAAGCACTGACACTTCCTTTAATGCATTGGCATCATCCGGCCATTGCTCAACTAGCCGGTGCATCAGCGTTTTAAAATTGCAGGCCTGAGTGGGCAGGATAAAAGAGTTTTCCAATAGGATCCCGCCGCCTTCCTCCCTGAACAGGCCAAATCTGCTGTGGGTTCCGCCCAGATCTGCAGCGAGAATGGTCATGGTAAAATCCTCCGCCCAGGATGGAGCGTTCAGTCAACGTGAAAAATGGTCAAAGCCTGATTCGCAAGCAGGAGAACCATTGACGAGGTCATAGCTGCCCCGGTATGCCTCACCAATACATGAAAGTTCATGTCCAAGCCCTGACATCCTCTTATCTATTTCCGGCCATGCATCGGCTGGACTTGTCCCAACAAGAGCGTAATCCTCTCCCCCCGCGAAGGCAAAAGATGGAGCGTCGAAATCATGCGCATCGGCGTATCTGCATACTTCTTCATGAAGCATGCTCCGGCTTAAGGCGATATCCGCGCTCAGTCCCGACCTTTCGCGAGCAAGAAGCCGCGGCAGATCACTCGCCAGACCATCAGAGACATCCATGAGTCCAACCCTGTCCTGCAGGCCAAGTTCTGCACATATTCTGCCAAGTGCTGCTCCTGCGCGAGCCATAGGCAGAGGATGCAGATGTGCTCCGCAGCACGCTGGCCATTCTTCTTTTAACGTCTGCAACTCGCAGGCATCATGAGATCCTTCCAGCAGCATGAGGCCAGCCCTGGCAAGCCCTAGTCTCCCGCATGTGAAAATAACGTCACCTTCCTGTGCGGAGCCTCTCCTCAGCCCCAAAGGCAAAGAATCCGGCAGCCGGCCCCACGCCGTAATGCATACGCTCTGCAGTGACGCCCGGCTCAGATCGCCTCCAGAAACAGCAAGGCTGAAGTTATCCGCCACATGTTTCAGCCCCTTGCAAAAGCCGCTTATCCAGTCTTCATCCTCATCGCCAGACAGCGTCAGGCCTATGGAAAAACCTTCAGGAACGGCCCCGGCAGCAGCGATGTCGCTTATGTTGACAGCCAAGGACTTGCAACCTATATCTTTGGCAGAAAAATAACGTCTGCGGTAATGCGCATTTTCTGCAAAAATGTCAGTGCTGACGGCCAGATTGCCGCCGCCTCTGAGCACCGCACAGTCATCACCCCTGCCAAGAAGCAACGAAGGATGTTCAAGCGGAAAATACCGGTTGATCACGGTGAGAATGGAATCTTCACTCAATGGCATGCCCTAATTCTCCATAGTCAGATATTCAGCCATGATGATCTTCAGGCCCATGCCGGGAAAATTAACCCTGTATCTGTCGGGAGGAATTTCCTCCACTATCTTTCCCCTGCCGAACAGCTTATGAGTACAGTACCCCAATTTCTTGGGATCAGAAGGACTCCTTTCTCCCCTAAGGGTTTCGCCTAATGTTTGAGCATCTGACTTCTGCAGAACTTCGCATCTGCCTGTACCGCCTATCCTGCTGCGTTCATGTTCCATAGAATGGCTTTCGGTTTCCTGTCCAGGCACAAAATGCCTTTCTGGCAAAAATGAGCGTCGGACAGAACCTCCATACCCCTCGAATACTTCTTCAAAAAGAAAAGAAGGAAGCTCCCTCACAAACGGGCTTGGAGAAGCTGGTTCCAGTCCTCCTGCCATCTTGCTGTACACGCTGAGCGGGGAAAACAAATCCAGCGTATCCTTTGCACGCGTGCATGCCACATACATGAGACGACGTTCTTCTTCAAATTCTTCAGGGCGGACAAGTGCATGGCGTGAAGGAAAACGATCCTCTACCAAATCAAGTATGAGCACTGCGGACCACTCCAGACCCTTTGCAGAGTGCACCGTGGAGAGCGTAATGCAAGACTCGTCGTCTTCCTGACTTTCTTCCGGCTGATCAAGGGAAAGCTCCGAGACAAAAGCCTGCAGGTCGTCATAGGACGACGCTATGTTGGAAAGCGCCTCAAGCCCCTGCACGCGGCGAGGCCAGTCATCGGGAAATAGCGATTCCATCATGGGTTGATATATTTCTTTAATGCATACCAGAGCCTGCTCTGGTGCCATGCGTAAAGAACGCAACTCTGAAACCAGCGAAAGATGTTCAAGAAAATCAGGCCACCGGCGGCACGCCTTTTTTAATGCTTCTTCACTCCCGCTGACAGCAACAGAAAAAAGCTTGCGGGCCGTTTTTGGGCCTATACCTTTTGACAAGGCTGCAATACGTTCAAACGAAAGCAGGTCCAAAGGATTGACGGCAAGTCTCACAAATGCCATCACATCCTTGATATGAGCTGCCTCAGCATAGCGCAGCCCGCCATATTTTTTAAAGCCCACTCCCCTCTTATTCAATTCCAGTTCAAGATGATACGACTGATAGCCGGAACGGAATAACACTGCTATATCGTCGGCAGGCACGTTTTCGAGTAATTCTTCTATGCGCTTGGCCGCGAGCTGCGCCTGCGTAAGGTCGCTTATCGGACGGTAGAGCGCTACTGCAGGGGCGGCTGACACAGGCCGATGCGAAAAAAGACGCTTGCTGTAGCCTTCTCCAGAATTTTCAAGGAGCACGTTGGCAACGTCAAGAACGGGCTGCACGGAACGGTAATTTTCTTCGAGTCTGATAATGCGCGTGCCTGGAAACGATTTTGGGAAATCAAGGATGTTGCGCACCGTTGCGCCGCGGAACGCATAGATGGACTGGGCATCATCTCCAACGACCATGACGTTTCCTGCATCACCAGCCAGAAGCCGCACAATCCGCGCTTGGACAAGGTTGGTATCCTGATACTCATCCACCATAATCTGGCTAAAAAAGCTTCTCTCCTTCTCTAAGAAATCAGGCTGATCAAGAAAAAGCCTTTCCAGTTCAAAAAGCAGATCGTCGTAATCAAGAAGCAAATGCTCTCTCTTATACGTGCGGTATGCTTCGGCAAGATTTTCAAGATCGCCGGCATGGGGCAGCAAATGCTGTGCCTCGCATGCAAGCAGCTCTTTTATGGGTTGCTCCTTATTGCGTGACTTGCTCAGCAGCGCAAGCACCGTAGGCGTATGGGGAAAGCTTCTGTCGCCCCGTCCAATGCCGAGATTTTCCTTGCACGCCTGCAAAGCCGCCGTGCCGTCAGCAGCATCCATGATCCCAAGGGGACCTCCAGCCCATTCTGGAGCATGGCGGCGCAGAACGGAATATGCATAGCTGTGAAACGTGCCCCCCTGCACAAGAAAGCCCGTTCCTGCAAGATCAGCAGCACCTAGAAGAGAGGCTGCGCGCTGCTTCATTTCTTGCGAGGCTTTCCTTGTGAAAGTCAAAAGCAGCATAGAGCGGGCCCCTTCAACTCGCTGGGCAAGCCAGGCCAGCCTGTAAACTATGGTGCGCGTTTTGCCAGAACCAGCTCCGGCAATGACAAGAATTGGACCTTTCTCAGCAGTGACAGCCGCACGTTGAGCTTGGTTAAGTGAACTAATGTCAAGCATGCTCTTCCTTTCAGCAGGCGTCGACTGCTGGTTTCTGACCGGTGTGCAGGCCAGCAGCCGACCTGAGCCGTTCCCACAATTCAGGAATACCCATTCTGGTCACAGACGATACCGCAACTGGTCTCTGTCCGTTCAGAATACGCGACCATTCAGACTGCTGAGCATAACGCTCATTACGGCTGCATTTGTCGGCTTTGGTGAGCACGGCCACGACGGGCAGAGAACGAGCCCTGGCAAAATACGCCATCTGCCGGTCGGATTCCTGCACTGGGATGCGGCAGTCGATGAGAAGGGCAATCGCCTTGAGGTCTTGAGTTTTTTCCAAGTATCTCTGTATGAGCGCAGCCCAGTTTTGCCTTTCAGACTGACCTCTTCTTGCATAGCCGTACCCAGGAAGATCCGTCAGCACAAAACCATCGGGCATCACCTTAAAAAGATTGACTGAACGAGTTTTTCCTGGCTCAGAACTGACCTTGGCCAGTTTTTTCCGGCGGGCAAGCGCATTGATGAGCGAAGACTTGCCGACATTGGAACGGCCTGCCAGAGCAATTTGAGGCAGTCCCCCGACATGAGAACCAAGCTGTTCCAAGGTATACAGCGTAGCGAGAAGTTCCAGCGTGGGTTCAGGGGTGATGATTTTTTCAGGCTCCAGGAGGGGCATGCCTCAACCTCTCTTGTTGACAAAACATGGGTCCATCAGACAATATATCTTTCCTTTGCTGGAGCTAAGACTAGCCTGCTCCGCCTAAAAAGGCAAACCCCGTCAGTGGCTGTGAGCTCCCGTACGGTAAGCGGCTTTGTCATCTGTTTCAAAAAAATTCGTCACTTCGCCTGGAGGCGCCATGTATTCCACAACCGATTTCCGCCGCGGTCTGAAAATTGAGATCGACGGCACACCTTATGAGATCATAGAATTTCAGCATTTTAAGCCCGGAAAGGGCGGCGCAATGGTACGCACAAAACTGCGCAACATCCTTAACGGCAGAGTAGTGGACAACACTTTCCGCTCTGGCGAAAAAGTCGGCAAGCCGGATCTGGAACAGCGTGACATGCAGTACCTGTACCGCGAAGGTACAGATCTTGTTTTCATGGATATGACAACCTATGAGCAAATCAATCTGCCCGAAGCCGATACGGACGGCAAGTCTGACTTTCTGCTGGAATCCCAGCAGTGCCGAGTTTTGCTGTACAACGGTCAGCCCATTGACATTGAAATTCCTGTCAGCCTCGTCATGACTGTCGCCCAGACCGAACCCGGCATCAAGGGAGACACCGTTTCAAACGTGACCAAGCCTGCCACCCTTGAAACCGGAGTAGTGATCCAGGTGCCCATCTTTGTCAACGAAGGCGACAGAGTCAAAGTTGACACACGCACCCGCGAATACCTCGGACGCGACTGATTTCTCCATCTCTCTTTTCATGCCGGGCGGGTGGATCGGCCTGCCCGGCGCTTTTCATTTTGAATGACGCGGGATTTTCCCGGACATCAGGTGATTTTCATGTACGGACACAGACTGCTGAGAGAACTGATCGGCCTGCTCTTTATTTTCTGCGGACTGCTCATGCTGCTCAGCCTGTGGAGCTATGATATTGCAGATCCGTCGTTCAACCAGGCCGTGACCATACAGGGCAAATCTTCCATACACAACGCGGCAGGGCTGTTCGGTGCCTACCTTGCAGGCAGTATGGTGGACGTGTTCGGCATGGCATCGTTTCTGTGGATATTCTTTTTTCTCGCCGTCGGCTCCGGACTTGTTTCACACTGGATTGTCCTTAAGTGGTACCGATGGATTGGATACCTGCTGCTTTTTGCCTGCTTTGTCACGATTGCCGATTTTTGTGACTTTACCCTGCACGGCATCCACGGAGGCGGTCTTGCAGGAAAATGGTTGACGGCTTTCTCGTATCTTTTCTTCAGCCCGACAGGATCGCTCCTGATATGGATCTTTGTTTTTCTAGCAGCTATGGAGCTGTCGTTCAGCATTTCATGGCTTGCCATGCTGGCAGCTTTGCTGACCTGGGTAACGGGCAAGCTGTTGTCCGCAAAAACCGGACAGGAAGCAACGAGAGACATAAAAAAAGCCGCTGACGGTTTTTCTTTGCTGTTCGGCAGATTTTTCAATAAACAGGGGGCTCCCGGCAATCCACCAAAATCATCCCCCATGCTGGACATTATGCTTCCCGAAAAGCACGATGCCACACCAGGAGAGACCTCCGCCGCTGACGGCGCTCATGTTTTTGCAAACGCCGGTTCACTGGATAAAAAAAATGAGAACAAACCTCCTCTGGACAGGATTCTCCCAAGAGAGTGCGATCCTCTCATTTACGACGGAACCCCTTTGAATTCTGAGGAAAACAGCAGTCAAAACTCTCCTGATTTTATCATTGAAGAAGCGTTTCCTGTCTTGCAGGACAGTGCTATAAAACATGATTTAAATAGTGTCAGCATCCTTGAAAAGCCTGAGGCCGAAGGGAGCACGGAGTCTCTCGGAGCAGGCCTCGCCAATCTGCAGGAAACTGGAGAGTCGTTCTTGTCAACGGTCCCCGGCATGGATGAAAAATCCACGGAAAAAACTCCGGAAGCACCTGACCAGTCTCCTGCGCCCCCCTCTCTTGAAATAAATGTGCCGGAAGAAGCCATCAATATTAAGGAAGCTGAACCGATTTCTGGCTGTCACCCAGATGATCCGCAGGCCAGCCCTGTCGTTCAGCCAAAAAAAATTCTGTCTGAAGAACATTTCCACGGCACCGGCAAAAAAGCCGGAGGAGACGACGCGGAACGTGCACAGATTCAAGACGGCGTTCAAGAAGCTGCCCCCCATCAGGTTCAGACGCCTGTCTCCTCAGAAGTTGCATTGGATGACGAAGTCCAAACATCTCTTGAAAAAGTCATTGGCGAAACCATGGAATTGCAACGCAGGCTTTCAGCCGAAGCAAAACCTCAGCCCGCTGCCCCTCTCCCTGCACCTGTGCTCCCTCGCAGGAGGCAATATATTATGCCATCGACAGCCCTGCTTGATTCTCCCCCGGCAGCGGCTCTTCTTGACAGGCCGGATCGCGAAAAACTTACCCAGCAGGGATTGGCGGTCATAGAATGCCTGAAAAACTTTCATGTGGAGGCCGAGCTGGCGAAAATCACACCAGGTCCAGTCGTCACTATGTTTGAGCTGCGGCCTGCTCCAGGCGTCAAAGCGACGAGAATCACCAATCTAGCCAACGACCTTGCCATGTCGCTCAAGGCAATTTCCGTGCGCATGCAGGCTCCTGTTCCCGGCACAGACACTGTCGGCGTCGAAGTACCCAATGACAAAAGACAAACGGTGTATTTTCGCGAAATCATTGAAAATGAAGCATTTAAAAATGCAAAATCCCTGCTGACGGTTGCCCTTGGTAAAGACATCGGTGGGCGTCCTTTTTCGGCGGATCTTGCAAAGATGCCCCACCTGCTGGTGGCAGGCGCTACCGGCAAAGGAAAAAGCGTCTGCCTGAATGCCATTCTTCTCAGCCTGCTCTACCGCGCCCGTCCTGACGAGGTAAAGCTCATTCTTGTCGACCCCAAGCGCGTGGAATTTTCCATGTATGCCGACCTTCCGCATCTTGTGCATCCCGTGGTCACAGACATGGACATAACGAAAAACGCGCTGCTCTGGGCCATAGACGAGATGAACCGCAGGCTTTCTCTGTTCTCAAAGGTCAAAGTCCGTAATATTACCGGCTACAACGACCGGCAAGCAGCTCTCAGGGAGGAAGCAGAGCGAACGGGACGCATACCCGTTGATTCTGTCACGGGTACCCCGGAAGACCTTGCCAACATGCCTTTTCTTGTCATTGTCGTTGATGAGCTGGCCGACCTCATGCAGATCAAGCGCAAGGAAGTCGAGGGTCCTATCGTGCGGCTTGCCCAGCTTGCCCGTGCCGCCGGCATACACCTGATTGTGGCTACACAGAGGCCCAGTGTAGACGTTGTCACCGGCCTGATTAAAGCTAACTTTCCCTGCCGCATCGCGTTTCAGGTTACCAACGGGCAGGATTCAAGGACTATCCTGGACTGTGTTGGCGCCGAAAAACTTCTTGGCAACGGCGATATGCTGTTCAAACCAAACGGAGACATTGTGCAGCGTCTGCACGGCGCATATGTCAGTGATCGGGAAGTTGCCGCCATGGTCGATTTTTGGAAGAGGCAGCAAGCCCCCGATTACCAGGTTGATTTTGCAGAATTCGGCAATGAAGAAGACGATGCTGAGGCTGAAGGAAGTACGCAGGGAAACCGCCGCGGCAGCAGCGATATAGTTGACGATCCCGTCTACTCTGAAGCCATTGAGTTTGTTCTGTCCAGCGGCAAAATCTCCATTTCTCTGCTTCAGCGCCGTTTTCGCATCGGATTCAACCGCGCGGCCCGTTTTGTTGAGCAAATGGAACAGGACGGAATCATCACATCTGCGGACGGCGCAAAGCCCAGGGTTGTCCGCGATAGGAGAAACAACGCATGACTACTATTCTGGACGGAAAAGCCACCGCGGCAGAAATTCGCACCGCAGTGCGTTCTACTGTGGAAAGGGACAGGGAAAAAGCCGGTCGGGCCCCATGCCTTGCCGTGATTCTGGTTGGGGATAACCCCGCATCGCAAACCTATGTACGCAACAAAGAAAAGGCCTGTGCCGACGCAGCCATAGATACGGCTTCGTATCGTCTCCCTTCGACTGCCAGTCAGTCCGAAGTAGAAGAACTAATCGCCGGGCTGAATGCCAATCCAGCCATTGACGGCATTCTTCTGCAGCTTCCGTTGCCCAACGGACTGGACGCACGCCCCTGTATACACGCCATCAGTCCGGATAAAGACGTTGATGGCCTTACGGTAGTCAATCAGGGCAAGATGGTCATGGGCCTGCCAGGTCTTCGTCCATGTACGCCGGCAGGCATTCTGGCGCTGCTTGACCGGTACGGGATTTCTGTCAGTTGCAAGAAGGTAGCTGTTTTGGGAAGAAGCGAGCTTGTCGGCCGGTCCATAGCTATTCTCATGTCCAGCCAGGAACGCAACGCCACAGTTACGCTGTGCTATTCACGTACGCCAGATGTTGCCGCCGTCTGCCGTGATTCTGACATTATTGTTGCCGCTCTTGGCAAGCCGCGCTTCTTAACTGCAGACATGGTCAAGCCTGGGGCCGTCATTATTGACGTGGGCATAAACCGCTCAGCAGATGGACGACTTTGCGGAGACGTTGATTACGACAGCGTAGCTCCCATCGCGTCAGCCATCACTCCCGTTCCCGGAGGAATCGGCCCAATGACCATATCTCAGCTTCTGGTCAATACAGAACAGGCTTGGAGAAAAACATTTTTTGG
>JAGAZG010000021.1 GCA_017940105.1 Mailhella sp.
TCATATGGCAGACCACTCGGCGTCCTTATGTCATTCTTAAAATGGCTTCTACGCTGGATGGGCGCATAGCTGCCGGAGCTGGCCGTGCAGAAGCAGTAACCAACGCCTCTTCGCGTGAGGAAGTCATGCGCTTTAGGCGTGACATTGCCCTGGCCGGCGGGGCCGTACTGATAGGCGGCAACACGTTTTTTCTGGATGACCCGAGGCTGACAGCGCGAACAGGCGGTGCTGAAAAGCAACCGCTGGCCGCTGTGGTTACGTCCAGGCTGCCTGGAGCAGACAGAAAGTTTCATCTGACGGAAGAAAGGCCTGGTGACTGTGTGTTCTTCAGCTCTGCCGCCCAGGCGGCTTCACCTGCTGCTGCGGCGCTGAGGAACAGGGGAGCCCGTGTGCATGTGTCAGATCGCTGCGCCGACGGAAAATTTCTGGATCTCAATCAGGTTCTTGAAACCCTGAGAGAGAAAGAGAACTGTTTCTACGTTTATTGCGAAGGCGGAGGGCGGATGGCCCTGTCGTTGCTGGAGAGCGGCCTTGTTGACGAGCTGCACATGCATTATTCGCCCGTTATTCTGGGGGATTCTGAGTCCACCCCTGTGTTTTACGGCAGATCAGTGTCAAGCATGCAGGAAGCGCTGCGAATGCGCGTTGTAAAAACGACGGTCGTTGATGGCGACGTGCACCTGTATTTTCGCCCCGAGGCACGCTGATGTTTACCGGGCTTGTCAACGGGCAGGGCAGCGTCATTTCCGCCGCAAGATTTCAGGGGGAAGTCAGGCTGACGATCCATCCTGATTTTACCTGGGACAAGCCTTCCATAGGCGAGTCCGTGGCCTGCAACGGCGTTTGCCTGACCATGGAGTCGTGGGATGCGTTGCGACGGACGTTCAACGCCTATGCTTCTGCCGAGACCTGCTCCTGCTCCACCATTGGATCCCTTACTGCAGGCGCTGTCATTAATCTCGAGCGGGCGCTTGCCCTTGGAGACAGGCTTGGCGGGCATATCGTCAGCGGGCATGTGGATGCGGTCGTTTCTGTGATTTCAACCGAAGAATCCGGCGAATCGAAAAAAAACCGTTTTTCTTTCGGCACGGAGTGGAATACGCTGATCGTGCCCAAGGGTTCCGTTACGCTTGACGGGGTTAGCCTTACTGTAAACGCATGCGGCGAGGGCTGGTTTGAGGTGAACGTCATACCAGAAACGCAGAGGATGACGACAGCGCGCTTGTGGAAACCAGGATCCAGGGTGAATTTTGAGGCGGATGCAATAGCAAAGTATGTGCGCAACCTTCTCCAGCCGTATGCGCCTGCCGCTCCTGCTGCGGAATCCCGCGTCACCATGGAATTTTTGCGCCGGAATGGATTTTAGCTTTGCAGATAAATTATGCTTGCCAATGTGTCGGATGGTTTTTAAAATATTTTAGTCCAAACAAAAGCGCCGCTGTACGGATGCCGCGGCGAGCGAGGAAAAAATGTACGCTGTGAAGACCATAGAGGGGCAGCTTAATGCCCAAGGATTGAAAGTAGCCATTGTGGCCTCCCGCTTCAATGATTTTGTTGTCGGGCGCCTGGTGGACGGTGCAATTGACTATCTGGTCAGGCATGGAGCTTCGGCTGATGACATCACGGTCATCAAGGTGCCGGGAGCATTTGAACTGCCAGTGGTGTGCAAAAAAATTGCCGGCCAGGGGATTTATTCGGGCATCATTGCCCTTGGCGCGGTAATCCGCGGCAGCACCCCTCATTTTGACGTCGTCTGCGCCGAAGCTTCCAAGGGCATAGCCCAGGTTTCGCTGCAGGCTCTCATGCCCATTGGTTTCGGCCTTCTGACAACGGACAACCTTGAGCAGGCCATAGAACGCGCTGGCGCCCATGCCGGCAACAAGGGGGCTGAAGCTGCGGCCGCCATGCTTGAAACGGTGCGCGTAATGGAGCAGGTGCAGCATGGGTAAGGATTCTCGCCGTGCACAGCGGCTCAGGGCTTTTCAGGTGCTGTACAGCCAGGAATTTCTTGCTTCCAATTCGCTTGAAGATTTAAAACGGGCGTACATGTACGCGCCTGTTCAGAATGCCGATGACGCAAGCGAAGAAACGGAACCTTCCGGTTTCGGGTGGGAACTTGTTGCAGGCGTGTGGCAGAAACGCGAAGAGCTAGACCGTGTCATTGAGCGCTTTGCCCGCAACTGGCGGCTTGACCGGCTTGGCAGGGTGGAGCTGAACCTATTGCGTCTTGGTTCATACGAAATGCTGTACAGGGATGATATTCCGCCCCGCGTTACCATCAACGAGGCACTGGAATTGGACAAGCAATTTGGTGATCCACGTTCATATTCTTTTGTAAACGGCATTCTTGACGCCGTATGCAAGTCCATGGATAAACAGGAAAACAGTCAAGGCTGCTGAAAACAGCGTCTTTCTTATAGAGCAAGGCAGTTGAGGAAATAAGCAAATGGCTCTCCAGTATCGTTACGCCCCCCATGGGATCGAAGAAAAGTGGCAGAAACAATGGGAAAGCAAGCAGGCTTTCCACTGCACAGAAGATGCATCAAGACCGAAGTATTACCTGATGGAAATGTTTCCGTATCCGTCGGGCAGGATTCACATGGGCCATGTGCGCAACTATTCCATTGGCGACGTAATGGCCAGGTTCCGCAGAATGCAGGGGTACAATGTGCTCCATCCCATCGGATGGGACGCTTTTGGTCTGCCCGCTGAAAACGCCGCCATTAAAAACAACACCCATCCTGCCAAATGGACCTATGCCAACATAGACTACATGCGTTCTCAGCTTAAGCGCATGGGTTATTCGTATGACTGGCAGCGCGAAGTCGCCACCTGCCGTCCCGAATATTACCGCTGGGAACAGGAATTCTTTTTGAAATGCCTCAAAAAGAATCTTGTCTACCGCAAGAAAGCCTCCCAGAACTGGTGCCCTTGCTGCCATACTGTGCTTGCCAATGAACAGGTCATAGACGGCAAATGCTGGCGCTGCGATTCGGTTGTCGAGCAGAAAGATCTGACGCAGTGGTTCTTCAGGATCACGGCGTATGCTGATGAACTGCTTGCCGATCTCGCAAAGCTTGAAGGCGGCTGGCCATCGCGCGTGCTCACCATGCAGAATAACTGGATAGGCCGTTCGACCGGTGCAGAGATCAGCTTTCCGCTTGAAGGCAGATATGAGTCCGTCAAAGTGTTCACGACAAGGGCCGACACGCTTTACGGTGTAACGTTTTTAACGTTAGCCCCTGAGCATCCTCTGGTTGAGTCGCTCATCAAAGGACGCGAAAACGAAGCTGCCATACGCGAATTCATCGAACGCACCAGAAACATGGACCGTCTGGACCGGCAGTCTGAAACGCTGGAGAAAGAAGGAGTTTTCACAGGGGCGTACTGCCTGCATCCGATTACCGGTGAGCGCGTGCCCATCTGGCTGGGCAACTTTGTCCTGGCAGAGTATGGCACAGGCGCGGTCATGGCGGTTCCTGCCCATGACCAGCGTGACTTTGAATTTGCACGCAAGTTCGGCATCCCCATTAAGGTCGTCATCAACCCAGAAGGCGCCTCGCTTGATCCGGCTGCGATGGACGCGGCATTTACCGAAAGCGGCGTCCTGGTCGATTCCCGGGAATTTTCGGGCATGCCCAGCCCCGCAGGTCGTGAGGCAATCATCCGCAAGCTTGAGGCGGAAGGCAAAGGCAAGGCAACGGTCAATTACCGCCTGCGGGACTGGAACATTTCGCGTCAGCGCTACTGGGGTGCGCCCATTCCTGTCGTATACTGCGAAAAATGCGGCATGCAGCCTGTGAAGGAAGAAGACCTGCCAGTTCTGCTGCCTTTGGATGTGAAAACATGCGAGGACGGGCGTTCTCCGCTGCCTGATACGCCTTCGTTCGTACAGGCTGTCTGCCCGTGCTGCGGCGGACCAGCCCGCCGTGAAACAGATACCATGGATACGTTTGTTGAATCTTCATGGTATTTTGCCCGTTACACTTCGGCCCGCAAAGAAGACGCGCCGTTTGACGAAGATGCCTTGCGCTACTGGCTGCCCGTGGATCAGTATGTGGGCGGCGTAGAGCATGCCATCCTGCATTTGCTTTATGCCCGATTCTTTACCAAGATGCTGAGAGACTGCGGCTATCTGCCCAAAGGGCTGGATGAGCCTTTCAAGAGGCTGCTTACGCAGGGCATGGTGTTGCTGGGCGGCAGCAAGATGTCAAAGTCAAAAGGCAACATCGTTGACCCTGATGCCATGGTCGAAAAATACGGCGCGGACACCGTCAGGCTCTTCTGCCTTTTTGCCGCTCCGCCGGAGAGGGACTTTGACTGGACGGACAGCGGCATTGAAGGCGCGTACCGTTTTGTCAATCGCGTATGGCACATGTTCTCTGAAATGCAGGATGTACTTTCTCCTGTAAGCGCATGCTCTGACATGTCTGCCAGCAGTTCTGCTTCTGTACGGGCGCTGCGCCTGGCAGAGCATGCAGCCGTCAAGAAGGTCGGCGAAGACATTGCCGACCGCAATCAGTTCAATACTGCGATAGCGGCCATCATGGAGTTGCTCAATGCCATAAGCCTGTACAGGGCCGAACTTTCCGGCAGTGAAGACGGGCGCAGGGCATTGTCTTCTGCCATGTCGTCTGTGTTAACGTTGCTTTATCCCTTCACGCCTCACATGTGCGAAGAAATATGGCAGGAACTCGGCCATGAGAAGGAGCTGGATACCGAAGTCTGGCCCCAGTGGAAGCCAGAGGCTTTGTCGACAGACACAGTCACCGTAGTCGTTCAGGTCAACGGCAAGCTCCGCGGACGCATAGATGCTCCTGCTGGAAGCGATAAAGAAGCTCTTGTTAAGGCCGCTCTGGCAGATAGTGCCGTGGCTCGGCACCTGGATGGCAAAACAATTGTAAAAACCGTTGTCGTGCCTGAAAAACTGGTCAATATCGTGGTGCGGTAACATGCTGACTGTTTCTTTCATCCCGTTCAGGCGCACTCTGGTGGCTTTGTTCGCTGGCTGTTGCCTTGCGCTTTATGGCTGCGGGTACGGGCTTGACGGGTTTGAATCTCACGGCAGCCATGCCCAAAGTGTTCTTGGAGACGGAAGCGGCACGCTCAAGATAGAAAGCATTGAGCATGTCACCCTGTATCCCTGGATACCATATTACATACGCAGCGTGCTGCGGGATGAAGTAAATCTGCGCCGCCTCGGGCGCTGGGTCGACCAGGGCGACGCAGATTACCTCGTTTCTGTTTCACTGCCAGGTTACAGGGTGCGCTCTTCTGTTTCTAACAGAGAAGACAGCACGTTGCTTTACAACACCAATATCCAGCTCGAGATTATAATTAAAGACGGGCGTTCAGGCTCCATCGTATGGCGCTCCGGCGTTATCAGCTATCAGGACAAGTACGCGACCGTTGACGATGAAGCCGTTATCCGTGACGGCGTGACGCAAACAATGAGGCGTGCGCTGGACCGGATGCAGCAAAAGTTTTAATGCCGATGCATACGTTGCCGGGATTTTTTTTCTGCATCTGCCCTGATGCCGGACTCATCAAGGCATGCATTGATGAGCGCTTTAATCCGAATACGGAATGCCGTACGTCGGTCTTTTGGGCTGATGAAGGGCTTGACCAGAAATTTTGGAATGCGCTCGGCCTTGTCAGCATGGATAACCGCACGCAGCTTTTAATTGTGCGCTCGGCCCATCTTTTGTCTGCGGCAACGTGGAAAGCTCTTTCTTCCTCGCTTTCTGTACCGCATGCGGGCGTATTGCCTGTGCTGTGCCTGGAATGTCCGTGGGAAAAAAACAAGCCCAAGCTGCCCGCGGCTGTAGCCAAGCTGAAATGTCTGTCCTTCGCCTATGAAAAGCAATGGGTATGGAGTTCTCCGGGCTTGGATAAGCGTTCTCTGAAGAACTTTGTTCAACAGGAACTGCGTCGCCGCGGCCTGCGCGCAGAGAACAGCATGGCAGCGTATCTCGCCGAAATAACCTTGCCGGACGCGACAGCGGTAAAGAACCTTCTTGATCAGCTTGCGCTGGCTTCTGCCGAAGACGGAGTCCTTTCCTGGGACATGTTGAGGCAGATGGCGGCATGCACGCCTGAAGCGGTGATTTTTGATCTTGTCCGCTGCCTGGAGCAGGGCAACGCAGCCGGTGCATGGAAAATGCTGAAAAGTTCCGGAGATGGCGGTGAATCTTTTTTATTTCCGCTTCTCAGCCTGATGGCGAGGGAGGCGCGAACGCTTTGGCAGATATGCGCTGGCGAGCAGGTCTATCTCCCCGGTTTTCTCGAGTCTGAAAAAAAGAGTCTGGCAAGGCGGCTTGGCTTTGAAGGCGTCGCCGCCATATTTGAAGCTATTGCCCATACGGAAAACGCAGTTAAAAGCGGAGAGCGGCAACCCCTGCCAGCCTTGGAGGGGTTGCTCGCATCTCTTGTCAAGCTGTTTCAAAAGCCGCAAAATGCAGAGCGGTGACCGCTTCTACGCTGCACGGCATGTATTTTAGCGGATGAAATGGGTGGGAATCCATGCTTCTTTTTCGGGCAGACCGAATTTTTCCTTGCCAAGCGCAATGCTCTTCATAAGAAAAGTCATGTTTCTTGCAAGAGTACGCATGGTTTGCAGACCTTCACCGTCTTTGAGCGCGTCACCCTGTTCCCGTCCGTGCACGCTGTTCCAGTACTGGCTGGAAGCGATGGGCATGCCCGCAATGGTAAAGTATTTATTGAGTTCGTCAAAGGTTGCAGAAAGTCCTCCGCGGCGGGCGACGACCACGGCAGCGCCGACCTTCATGGTTTTGTCAAAAGGAGTGCTGAAGAACAGCCTGTCCAAAAACGCAATCGCCGTGGCATTTGCCGAGGCATAATAAACGGGACTGCCCACGACAAGACCGTCGCTTTCCTGAAAAACGGGCGCGGCCTCATTTACCATGTCATTGAACGCGCATTTTCCGGTTTTCGTGCATGAGTAGCAGGATATGCAGCCGCGTATATCCTTGTTGCCGATATGGAACAATTTTGTTTCAATGCCGTTTTGCTCGAAGACCTTTCTCATTTCTTCAAGAGCTATAGCTGTGTTGCCTTTGGGGTGCGGTGAGCCATTAATCATCATTACTTTCATGCGAACCAACCTCTCATGTCGTATGTTTGTGACCTGTCAGATGTTGCTGGAGCCTGATTTCTTCAAGTATCCGTATATGAGTCCAAAGCACAGGGTGTAGCAATCATCTGCGCAGACGCTTCTGAATCTGCCCAGCGTGGCAAAATTTTTATGGTTTGGACCCAAAATCCATGCTGGTTTAAA
>JAGAZG010000206.1 GCA_017940105.1 Mailhella sp.
CTCCTCTCCGGACTGCGCCGGAGGTTATTGGGTGAAAAGTCCCCGCAGCACCGACCAGACAGGCACGTCCCTGTCCTCTCGGGCTTCAGCCAGAGCCAATGGAACCCCGTCAAACGCTGAAATCAGCGCTCGTTCACCAGGCTTATGGTCTCCAAAGCCCGGATTATGGGGCACAGGCTTGCCATGTCTAAGGTCGGCCTCCTGGCGCGGCAGAATGGAAATTTTTTTCCATGCCGGCAACGCGTCTGAAATTGGCCGAATCCATTCGGCAAGCTTGTCTGGCGTGGCCAGGACGTCGTCCAAGGAATGTGCTTCGTCCAGGCCAAACGGGTGGCTGTATTCCCGGGTCAGTTCCGTAAGCGTGGCTCCGCACCCAAGTCGTATCCCCAAGCTGTGGGCCAGGGACCGTATGTAGGAGCCGGAACTGCAAGTAACCCGGAATCGCACATCCGGCAGTTCCACCCACTGGATGCCGGCGTACGAAATATGTATGCTCTTGACCTTCTGTGGAACAACCTCCCCCGCACGGGCCAGCTTATAAAGCGGGCGACCATCGTGCTTAGCGGCAGAATACGGCGGCACAGGCTGTTCTGTCACATCCGTCCACGCATCAACTCCGCGTCGGACGGCATCTGCCAGAGACGATTCGGCTGTCAGGTCCTCAGAGCTCAGCGGATGTTTTTCCACAATGCGACCTTCCATATCCCAGGTGTCAGTTGTCACACCCAGCCTAAGTGTGCCCGCATAGGTCTTCTCTCCGCCTTCAAGAAGATAATTGGACAATTTGGTGGCATTGCCCAAAAGAACGAGCAACACTCCTGTAGCCATCGGGTCAAGCGTTCCACAATGCCCGATTTTTTTCTGGCCAAGTCTTTTGATGCGCGTGAGGCACTGCGCAGAACTCAGCCCTTTTGGCTTGTCAAGTACCAGTATGCCGTGCTGCTGTTCCATGGAAAGTGACTTTTTATCTCTATTTTTTTTAATAGTCCAGCCTTATTTTCTGCAGCGATCACTGGGAAAGCTTTGTTTGTAGGGGATGAGGACGTTCGATATGGTCTTCCACCTCCACACCCTCAGGCGGCGTGAACTTGAAATCAGAATCTGCAACAGCCGCTCCGGCCTTAATCTTAACAAGCTCAATATCGTTTGTGTTGCCGTAAAAATCCATGATGCGGGCACGCCTGATCAGTCCGCTTGACTGTTCAATCCAAAGCTGCACCTCCGTCATTTCCGTGCTTGGCTCCTTGGGGAACAGGACAAGATGCAGCAGGCCGCCTTTTTCAGAATCGATATTTTGCACATCGAAATCTTTGTCCAGTGAGCTCTGTCCTGTAATAACCTGTATGACAGACCTCGAATCCTCGGCAATTTCACGGGAATAGCGATATGCAAGTTCTTCGTCTGGCAAATAGTTCCATATTTCCCTGTCGTTTACCAAAAGCAGCTCGGCATTAGGAGCAGCAGTTTCCCAACGGACAAACAGCGGCTTTTTAAACACAATGGATCCTTGCCTGTCCTGCTCCGTACCTGTTTCCTTCTGGGTCAGTTTTTGGATAAAATCAGCGCGAAATGTCTGCATGGAGGCATAGGCCTCCTGCGTTTTATTTAATATGCCCGACATATCGCCGGCATGTGCGTGGATGACGGTCAAAAAAAAGCTCACGGCCACGCAGCACATAAAATGCAAAAACTTGCTCATTGTCATTCCAAGGAAAAATGCCCGGAGGAGATCCCCCGGGCCATGGGATGTTTACTGGAAATCAGGTCCGTCAAAATCTTCACCGTCCCCTTCCCGTCCAAAGCCAAAATTGTCGGCTAGAATGGGGCCGTAGAAGAAACCGGTATCGTCCAGCTGCTCCTCGATGCGCAGCAGCTGGTTGTACTTGGCGATGCGGTCTGAACGGCTTGCAGAACCTGTTTTTATCTGTCCTGCATTGGTGCCTACGGCAAGGTCAGAAATAAACGTGTCTTCTGTTTCTCCGGAACGGTGAGAAACGATGGTCGCGTAACCGGCGTTCTTTGCTATCTCAATAGTGTCGAGAGTTTCTGTGAGCGTGCCGATCTGGTTGACCTTGATGAGTACGGCATTGGCGAGACCATCTTCAATTCCTTCGGCCAAAATGTCAGGATTGGTGACAAAAAGGTCATCGCCTACGAGCTGAACGTCATTGCCCAGCCTGTCAGTGAGCAGCTTCCAGCCTTCGCGGTCATCTTCGGCCATACCGTCTTCAATGGAAATAAGCGGATAGCGCCTTGTGAAGTCTTCCAGCCAGTCAACCATCTGGGCACTGGTCAGTTCAAGGCCTTCGCCGGCAATAACGTACTTGCCATCCTTATAAAATTCAGAAGAGGCGGCATCTATGCCCAAGGCGACTTCTGCCCCCGGAATGTAGCCGGCTTCCTCTATAGCCTTTATGAGGTAGCTGAACGCTTCATCATGATTTTTGAGGTTAGGAGCAAATCCGCCCTCATCGCCCACAGAGGTGACATGGCCGTCGCGTGCAAGTATGGTCTTGAGGGTATGAAAAATCTCTGCCCCCATGCGCAGCGAATCTGCAAAGGTTTTAGCCCCGATAGGCATAATCATGAATTCCTGGATATCCAGGTTGTTCGGGGCGTGGGCGCCACCATTGATCACGTTCATCATAGGCGACGGAAGGATTTTTGCATTGACACCGCCCAGATACTGGTACAGCGGCAGACCTAGATAATCTGCAGCAGCGCGGGCAGTTGCCAGTGAAACGCCAAGCATGGCATTGGCTCCAAGGCGAGACTTGTTATCGGTTCCGTCAAGATCAATGAGCGTGTTGTCAACCTGCACCTGGCGAAGGGCATCCAAGCCAACAACAGCCTCGGCAATCTCGCCGTTGACATGCTCAACGGCCATGGTCACGCCTTTGCCTTTATAGCGGCTTTTATCGCCATCGCGCATTTCAAGAGCTTCACGGCTGCCGGTCGATGCGCCTGAAGGCACAGCCGCACGGCCGACATGCCCGGATTCCAGCCCTACTTCAACTTCGACGGTGGGATTGCCGCGGGAATCCAGTATCTCACGTGCCCACACGGAGGTGATCGTGCTGTTGTTCATGGTAAAAACTCCTTGTCAAGCCGGACTTCAGTCCGGGTAAAAGAACACTCAAACATCATACGTGAATGCGCCTTGTGCAAAAAAGATGGAGACCTTCAAGCAGAAGATCGGGTCTGACGGCATCAAATGCACTGCAAATCTTTGAAAGGCTCTGGGCGTCTCTGCCTGTACCCAGAACAAAAGCCGGAAGGGGGAGCTGCATCTTGAGCCTGCGACAAAGCCCTTCAGTCATAGCGGCAAAGCCAAACAAAAAACCATGTGCCATGCTGGTTTCAGTATCTCGCCCAATGACAAGCGCAGGTTCGCTTACATCAAGAGATATGAGAGGCAGCTTTGCCGTGCATGCAGCCAGGGCATTTCTTGAGGAAAAAAGGCCAGGGCAGATCAGACCGCCCAGATAGGTGTCGCCAGAAACGCAGTCAAACGTCGTCGCCGTGCCAAAATCGACAGAAATGATGGAAGGAGGTTCCGTATAGAGCATCCGCGCCGCGCAGGCGGCCAATAGTCTGTCTGCTCCTACCTCATGTGGATGCCGATACCCATTTTTCAAAACAAGCGCAAAATCTTCCGGAAAATTCAGCGGGTGCCTTTGTAGATAACGGATACAAGCGCGCTTAAACATGCTTGCCACATCCGGCACGACAGAGCAAAGAGCACATTCGCTAATGTCAGCCGGATCTTTTTTCTCCAATGATAAAAGCTGCCGCAGCGAAAGTCCCAGGCTGTCGACCGAATGCTGAACCTTTGTCGGAAGCGAATAGACACTTTCGATACCGTGTTCATCAGCGAACGCAAGCTTTATTGACGTATTGCCGATATCGACAAGAAGTAGCTGCATAATACACCGCCTGAAAAACTGGACGAAGAAACTTTATCCTGTCTTTCAGGCGGACGCAACTGGATCAACGGACGTATTTGCAGCAGATATTTTTCAAACTATTGCGAGCGATGTTAATTGATGGCCCATGAAACAAGGCCGGGCACATAGGTCACAAGCATCAGAACGGCAAGCATGACAATCCAGAACGGCGAAAGTGCGCGGCTGAGCCTGGGTATTGGCACGCCGGATATATTGCTTGCAACATACATAGCCGTTCCAACCGGAGGCGTCAGGAGGCCAATGGTAAGGTTGATGACCATGACAAGGCCAAACTGCACCGGATGAACCTGAAGGCTTTGTGCAACAGGCACGAGGATGGGGGCAAGCAGCATGATGGCCGGACCGCTGTCTATGAACATTCCGCATATGAGCAAAAGAACATTGATCAACAGAAGAAGCACATATTTGTTTTCACTGATGCTGAGCAGAGAACTGGTAATGTGCTGTGGAATCTGCTCGCTGGCAAGAAGCCAGCCAAAAAGAGAAGTGGCTGCTATGATGGTACCGATTACCGCGGTGCTTATGGCAGCCTCAACGCAGATTTTAGGAAGATTTCTCCAAGTAATTTCCTTGTACACGAAAACGCCGACAAGAAGAGCATAAACAGCTACCACGGCACCGCCTTCGGTAGCCGTGAATACGCCTGAGCGAATGCCTCCAATAATGATGACCGGCATGAGCAACGCCCAGACCGCTTCTTTAAACCTGCGCCATTTTTCAGTGCCTGTCACAGAACCTTCCCTAGGATATTTATGCCTGACGGCATACCAGTAGGAATATCCAAGAAAGCCAAGGCCGATGAGCACGCCCGGCGCTATGGCGGCCATGAACAAATCGCCAATTGAAGTCTGCGCCGTAACGCCATAGATAATGATCGCTATGCTTGGGGGGATGATCAGGCCTATACTTCCGGAGCATGCTACCAGTGCTGCTGAAAAGCCCGTATCGTAGTTTCTCTGCTTCATCTCTGGAATCATGATGGAGCCAAGAGCCGCGGCATCAGCCACTCCAGATCCCGAAATGCCACCCATGATGACGCCGCTGATGGCCACCACATGGCCCAGGCTGCCACGAACGCCACCGACAAACGCTAGAGCAAAATCAATAATGCGCCGCGTGATGCCTCCATGGCTCATAAGAGCTCCGGCCAGCATAAAAAGGGGAATGGCCATAAGCGGGAAAGAATTAACTGCGGTGAACATGCGCTGGCTGAACACCGTGATCGGATAGTCAAAAAAGCAGATGGCTGCTAGAGACGCGATGGCAAGTCCAAATCCGACAGGAAGTCCCATGACAAGAAAAAGGAAAAAACCGCCAAAAAGAACCAGACCTAGCATGGCTTATCTTCCTCCCTCTGCGTAAGGCAGGCCCAAAAGTCACGCAGCGCATAATACAGGAGCAGGATACCGCTCACGGGAATGACGCTGTATACCCAGTGCATGGGCAGTTCCAGCGCCGGACTTTCCTGCATGGTGCCCAGTTCAAACAATGCAAGAGCGCTGATAAATATTCCGCTGGCCAGAACGATGACCAAGGCGACGTTGACAAGCTTCAACAATTTTTTTGGAGCCCCTCTCATATGGCTCAAAAGCAGATCCAGGGCAACATGCGCCCCCGCCTTGTAGGCCAGAACCATGCCAAGAAAGGTAATCCACACAAAGATGTAGCGCCCTATTTCTTCTGACCAGCTCAACGAATGCTGGAAGGCGTACCTCGCCACGACCTGTGCGAAAATGACGCTCATCATGGCAACCATTAAAAAGCCGCAGACAGCGCACAGGCATTTGTAAATCAGGTCATCAAACTTTTTCAACGCATACTCCGAAGGGAGTTTACGGTTAGAAAAAAAGCCGGCACGGAAGACTCCGTGCCGGCCCAACAGGTTATCTGCCCAGCGTCTGCATGATGCGCTTGAACAAGTCAAGGTCAACGGTCTTAGCAAACTCTTCGTGCACGCTTCTTGCGGCGACGGCAAGTTCTTTCTTGTCAGGATGCGTCACCTGAAGTCCCTTGGACTGCATTTCGGCAAGCAACTCGTTGGTCTTGTCGAGCACAAGCTGATTTTCATAGGCAGTAGCAGCGTTTGCTGCCTCAACGATAATCTGGCGCTGTGCGTCGTTCAGCTTTTTCCAGCGCATTTCGCTCATGGCTATGGTCACATATTCATATTTGTGATCGGTCATGGCAATATATTTCTGAACCTCGTTGATTCGTCCGCCATAAATGAAGGGGATCGGATTTTCCTGAGCTTCTATGACGTTCTGCTGCAGTCCGGTATAGACTTCACTCCATGCCATAGGCGTAGGGTTAGCGCCCATGGCACGCCAGCTGGCAACCATTGCAGGAATTTCAGGCAGGCGGATTTTCAGCCCCTTAAGATCTTCAAGCTTGTTGATGGGTTTGTTAGAAGTTGTCTCACGTGGACCGCGATCCCACCAGTTGAGAATGCGAATGCCCGACTTTTTCACCAGTCTTCCGGCAATCTCTTCGCCTATGGCTCCATGAATGACCTTATTGAATTCTTCCTGTGAATCAAAGAGGTAGGGGAGTTCAAGCAGGCCGATGGATTTTTCAAAATTGCCAAGCACGCCGGCAATCAAGCCAAAGTCAACCGTGCCCATCTGCATGCCTTCCACGAGATCGCGGTCGCCGCCAAGGGTGGAGTTGGGGTAGATTTTAAGCGTAATTTCCCCATTGGAACGCTTTTCGAGCTCTTCTTTGAACTTAAGAGAGCCAAGATGCCAGAAATCGCTTTCTGACTGAATGTGGCCGAGCTTAAGTTCAACTTTTGCGGCCTGAGCTGTGGAAATGCCGCCGACAAGGCCGAAGGCGGCGCAGCCAACGAGAAAAGAAGCCAGGGTTTTTGCAATGCGATTCATGATGTTCTCCTCCACAAACCGTAGATACAGGTTGATAAAATAGCTGCGGCTGCTATTTCACAGTCACAATAACCTTAACGACATTGCCTTTCTTGTAAAGCAACGTGTCCAGGGCTTCCTGTGTTTGATCCAGCGGGAAATGCTGCGTCACAAAGCCGTCGAGCTTCAGGCCGCCGTTGATCATTTCCGCCGCTTTAATAAAATCTTTTGTTTCATAGGTCATTGCGCCGTACATGGTCTGCTCATTAAAGACCATGCCGTAGCAGTAAAACGGAATATCCTTTGTAATCATGGCAACGATGCCGATTTCGCCGCGCTTGCGCACGCAGGCAGATGCCTGGCTGAGAATGTTGGGAGCTCCTGCACATACGATGGCAAGATCGGCTCCCCTGCCTCCTGTCAGTTCCTTTACCTTGGCGACGACGTCTTCTGCAAGCGGATCAAGAGCCGCCGCGGCGCCGTATTTGACTGCCATCTCGCGATTGAATGGCGCGGTGTCTGTGCAGACTATTGTCTTGAAGCCCATTTCACGGGCCACCACGAGACAGAGCAGTCCTATGGTGCCAGCGCCAAGAATAACCACGCAGTCCCTTTCCTTAATCGTCGACCGCGAAAGAGCGTGAACGGCCACGGCAAGGGGCTCAATAAGCGTGCCCTGCTCGTAACTGACAGATTCCGCAAGCTTATACAGCGTTTTTTCAGGTGCGTTGAAATATTCTACGAAAGTGCCCGTCCACGATGCCGTTCCGGGGGCTGCCTTGTGCAGGCAGATGTTTGTCAGGTCTTTCTTGCAAAACTCGCACTCGCCGCAGCCAAGATGAGGTTCAACCGTAACACGGTCGCCCACGGCAAATCTGGTGACGTTCTTGCCCACCTTGACGATATCGCCGGCGACTTCATGCCCAAGCACGCACGGGGGCTTGCGGAAGGCATGAGTCCCCCTGAAAAGGTGCAGGTCTGAACCGCAGACGCCCACGGTGCGCACTTCAATGAGCACTTCGTCGTCTTTAATGGCAGGAACGGCCATTTCTTGAATGCTGACTTTTTCTTTGTCTGTAACAAGAGCTGCCTTCATAACTATTCTCCTGAAAATGATTCTGCGCCAGCGACTAAACGGCTGAAGAACTGCCCGGTCGCTGCGCGGCATTCTGTAAAAGCAAGAAAAGGGCAGCACAGAGCCGCCCTTTTCTCATGATTCATACTACCTTTCCCATACCTGGAACGAACGACAACGCTTTGAAGAAGAAATCTTCGCTGCCAAAATTGCCGGACTTGAGCGCAAGAGAAAGTTTTTTGTCCAGCGTCCGAACCCAGGGCACGCCAGGGGCTATCTGCGAGCCGATGTAAAAACCAGAAACATGAAGAGCCTGTGACACTATGCTGGACGTTTCTCCGCCTGCAATAATAAAATGATCCCAGCCAGCATTGCGCAGCTGCACCGCCAAGCTGGCGAAAAAGCGTTCAACGCTCCGGCTTGACGTTTCGACTCCAAAACGGCTCTGAATTATTTTGAGTTCTTCGGGAGGACCGGTAGCTGAAACAAGAGGCGGAAGGCTGCCTTCAGCATGGGTGACGAGAACTTGAAAAACTTCGCTGGCATAGCCTTCTGCATCAGCAACGCAACGGTCTATATCGGTTTTAATCATGAACCCGCGGCGAGCATATGCCGCAACCTGCCGGTTAGTCATTTCAGAGCAGGAACCGGAAAGCAATATGGTTTTTCCGCCGAACGGCATGCCAAGACAGGTCGCGCTGACAGCCTTGCCCGTTTCGCGTGCATATCTTCTGGCAATCGCCCCGCCGAGCCCCGAACCGCCCGTGACAAGGGGCAGATCAAAAAACGCGTCCGCAAGAATATCGAGATCTGCGTCTGTAAGCGTATCAGGTACCGCATAAGAGATGCCGGAAGCACGCAATTCGGCCAGTTTTGCCCGCACGGCTTCGCATCCCCCAATGACAGTCTGTTCAGGCACATTGCCGCTCTTGCCCAGCGCCTGCGCATCCATTAGCCGCATCAGGCAGGCGTCGAGCATGGGATTCAGCGGATGATTGCGCATACCGGATTCATTAAGAAGCACGTCGTTGATGAACAGGTATCCCTTATATACTGTGCGTCCATTAATGGGTAGTGCCGGACAAATGACCGTCATGTCTGCGCCCAGCTCTTTCATAAGCGCATCTGTCACAGGACCGATATTGCCTTTGGACGTACTGTAGCTCTAGTACTAAAATGAATTGACGAGTATAATAAATTCTGTTAGTTTTCTTATTAGGAGGAAAAATATATGCAAAACATATCTATCGCTGAAATTATTTCATTAATTGAGGCTGCTTCTGACAATGAAAAAGAACAA
>JAGAZG010000207.1 GCA_017940105.1 Mailhella sp.
CTGGCCTTTATCGAATCCCTGGTCATTTACGCCCTTCTGGTGTGCCTGATCCTGCTTTTCGTAAAGATGTAACATTCTGTTTTCTTGCTTTTTCCAGGCGGAAAGACTATTGTTTTTCCGCCCTCATTTTTTAAATGCAATAACCGGTGGTGCCATATGTATCAGAACCCCAAAGCCGACCAGCACATACCCCGTGCCACGATACAGCGTCTTGCCACGTATCTTCAGGTTCTTGAAGCCTATGATAAATCGCTGGATGGCAGGGACGGCAAGGAAAAAGAAACCATTTCTTCCGACAAGTTGGCTGCCCTGTGCGACGTAAACGCATCGCAGGTACGCAAGGATCTCGCGTATTTTGGTCAGTTCGGCACACGCGGCCTCGGCTATTACGTGACGTATCTCATCGACGTCATAAAAGACTGCGTCAACGCCAACCGCCGCTGGCGGGCGGCTCTTGTGGGCGTGGGCAACATGGGGCGGGCTCTTCTTAACTATAAGGAATTTGGCCGCAGGAATTTCACCATAACGGGCATCTTTGACTGTGATCCCTTTAAAATCGGCGACAGGGTCTATGGGCTGGAGGTCTTCAGCACCGATGAACTTGTAGACAGAATACCGGAGCTCGGCATAGAGATCGGCATCATCACCGTTCCTGCCGAGCATGCCCAGGATGCCGCAGAAAAGCTTGTTGCCGCAGGCATCAAAGGCATACTCAACTATTCTTCAGCACGAATCAGGGTCACTTCTGATGTGCCCGTGGAATATGTGAACTTTTTTCACCAGCTTTACTCCCTTACATACAATGTTTCAAAAATTCAGCGCTGAAAAGCATGAATGCCGCCCCCGCAAGGGGGCTTTTTTTTTGCCGCTTTCCATAAATGGAAAATTTTCCGCGGCATTGACGATGATATTCGCTTGCTCATTCTTGCTCCATGACTTATTACTAGGAAAGGAAACACGGCCGTGGCGATGCCTGACCGGTTTTGGATGATAATGGGCTGCTGATTGTTTTTCGGCGCCTTTTAAGGAGATATGGTATATGGAAAAGCTCGAACTGCTTGCGCAGCGTATCGATAGCCTTATTCAGGAATTGGGCCGCCTTCGCGGAGATAACGCAAGGCTGAACGGCGAAGTGAAAAATCTCAGCGAAGAGGTGGAACTGGGTAAAATGGAGGCGGAGGAACTGCAGAAGCAGATATCCGCCGGGGATGCAGCCAGAAACGAAGCCTGCAGCCGGGTCGACGCCCTGATAGAGCGCATTCAGGCAGCGCTTGCCTCTTCGGAAACGGCTCAGGACTCCGCGCCGGAAGACCAAAAATTCTGATAACTGGTCGTCGCCATGCACAGCTATCATCTGAATATTTGCGATGTGCAGCTTGACATCCGCACAGAAGCTGATCCTGAAAGGATGGAGCGGGCCAGGCAGTATGTGGATGATTGGTATGGCAGGCTGAAGGCGCAGGGCGGTCAGACTATCAGGGAAAGGCTTTTGATCATGATGCTCATAAGCATGGCAGATGACTTTCTTCAGATGAAGGATTTAAATAAACGGGAGGAGTCGGCTGTTGACAGGCTCCTTCGTCGCCTGGAGGAACACGGGCCGGGAGGCGGCGCCGCTTTTTAGCGGCTGGTTGCTTTCTGCAGAAAGATATTCCCTGGGGTGTGCGCGGCAAACTGTTTTGCGCCGGCCTCACCAGTGTTAGCAGGGAGCTGCGTACCGAAATGTTGTGCATACCCGCATGCCGGGCAGCCTTAAGTTTCGGTCAGGCGCCCACTTGGAGACCACAAGGTCTCGTGCCTGCAGTTTATTGCGGCATCCCGGGGCTTTTCTTCCTCTGATTTTCCTTGATTTCCTTTGATTAACCTTTGCCTTGCGGCCCGCCTTTGTGCAGGCGGTCTCTTTTTTGCGTGCATTTTTGACTGATCGGGGATTTGCCCCGTTGCTATATACAGGAATGACTATGAACAGTTTTCTTGCTTGCATTCTCATACTGGCCGCGGCTGTCGCCGGAATTGTCATGGGATGTTTTTTTCAGCGCAGCATGGGCAAGCGCCGTGTCGGCGATGCAAACGATCTTGCGCGCCGCATAGTTGAAGAAGCCCGCAAAGAGGCTCAGGCCCAGAAAAAAGAGATTCTTC
>JAGAZG010000208.1 GCA_017940105.1 Mailhella sp.
GGCGAGCAGCAGGAGGACAGCTGCAATGCAGGCGGCAAGGACAGCCTTGCTTTTTTTGCGCGTTAAGAGCCGGCCGCCTGCCCAGGCAATAAGCGAAACCAGCATGAGCACCGAAAGTCCTTTGACGCCTGCACTAGAATAAAAAACAATGTTGCAAAGCAGGAGCACAGGCAGAAATACGCGCCTGTTCCCGCCGGAAAGGAGCAAAAGAGGCAGTGCGCATATAAAGAACAGTGCAAAGGACTGGGTGACAAAATTCATAAATAAATAAGACAGCCGGGCAAATGCCGGCAGAGCATAACCAATTTGCAGAACCGTATGAACGGTGTTTAATAATATATTCGAAGGATGTTGTAAACTACGCCAAAAAATATGTAATTACAAACTGTTATTTTGTGCTGCGGCAGTGAGCAAAAGTTTTGAATAGTCATGCGAAGGGTCAGCAGAAATCAGACGGCAGCGAAACTATGCACAAGCCGTGGCTGTCGGCTAGACGCAACGCTTCTTCCCGGTCAAAAAAAAGCGTCTTGCCTGCTTCTACAGCAAGCGCTGCGTAGTGGTTCTCTATCATATTCTGTATGGTGGCAAGACCGATGGACGGCAGATCAACACGCTCATCCTGTCCGGGCTTGACAAGTTTTATGGCGACGCAGTTCTTGCCTCCAAGCTGTCCGCCGCGGAGCAGAGTTGCGTCCGTGCCTTCAAGGCATTCTACGGCAATGACAATGTTTTCGCGTACGACAAGGCATTGGCCGATGTCAAACGAACCCAGAGTGCGGGCGATGGGCCAGCCAAAACGCATGTCGTTCCACTCGCTTTCTGTCGGCTGCCTTGTGGTCAGAACTCCAGCCGGGCATCGCAGTCCGTGGGCGAGGTCGGCTGAAGAAACGATTTGTATGCCGTCTTTTTCAATTTCAGCTATGATGGAGCGCAGCAATGCGTCATCGCCCTTGCCTTTGAGGGAAAAGACCATTTTTGCTGCACGCCAGTCCGGACGAAAGTCAAGCGCCTTGGGCTTGCTTATAGCCCCTGCCATGCAGGCGCGCGAAACGCCATGCTGCTTAAAAAAAGCAATCATTCGGTTAAACTGTCCGAGGTGCAAAAGCGTGAAGGCGTCTGCAGCATTGGCAGTCATTTCATCGGTATGGCCGCTGAATCCGCATATGACGACAGAATAACCTTCGGATCGGAGGCTTTCGGCAACTATTCGCGGAAATTGCCCGCCTCCGGCAATGATGCCAATGCTTTCCTGCATGTACAAACTCCATAAAAACTGCTGCGCCGGCCATGCGCAAAACTTCGGCAGGCGCCGTGGATAATTATGCGCTTGCTCTTGCCGGACAATGATTGTATAGAAACAAAGTTCAGGCCGCAAGGGCATATATGGCATTGCATGCCGGGTCCGTGCGGTAAGTTTTCTTTCCATCGCCAGATTTCTGCGGGTCACTTCGCAGCCATGTCAACTGCAACACAAGGGTATCGCCATGCTGGACGGCATTCGCGCAAACGCTCAGTCGTTTTGGGTCAAAGTAGCGTTTGGGATCATTATCGTGGTATTTGTTTTTTGGGGGATCGGTTCCTACAGCGGTCCCAAGGGCCTTGTCGCATCGGTAAACGGCAAGAACATTACCGAAATGGAATTTCAGCGCGCATACATGGCCATGGAAGAAAACATCCGGCGCAGCGTGCCCAACATTACCTCTGAACAGCTTGAAGAGCTTAATATAGAGAACCGCGTCCTGCAAACGCTCATTCAGGAAAAGATGATCGAGGCTGAGGCTGAACGAGCCGGCCTTGCGGTCAGCCCGTACGAACTGCGCGCCATGCTGGGGCAGATTCCGTATTTTCAGAAAGACGGTAAATTTGACCCAGACACCTATAAGGAAGTCCTGAAGAAAAACAATCTTACGCCCCAGAAGTTTGAAGCTGACCAGGCAAAGTCGCTGCTGCCGGCCAAGCTGCAGCGCGTCGTTACTGCAGGTGCGTACGTCCGTCCTGAAGAAGCAAGGGAGCTGTTTGATTATTTTGCGGAAAAGCGCAAGGTCGAATACATTCTTTTCCCTTCGGAACAATATAAGGAAAAAGCGGCGCCTTCACCAGAAGAAGTGGCAAAGGCCTACGAAAGCCGTTCCGCCAGCTTCACTGTGCCCGCCACGGTCAGGCTTGAGTATGTGCGCCTTGATCCCGCGCTCATGGGCGATGTGTCATCTGTTTCTGATGAGCAGGCCAAGGCTGCCTATGAGCAGCGCATCACGCAGTTTACCGATGCAGAAAAGATCCGCGCAAGGCATATTCTCATAAGGGTTGACGCCAATGCGTCCGACAAGGATGCCGCAAAGGCAGAAGAAGAAATTAAGGCCATCGAAAAGAAAATACGCGGCGGCGAGGATTTTGCGGAAGTCGCCAAGGTCTCAGGCCAGGACGGAACTGCTCAGCAGGGCGGCGACCTGGGCTGGTTCACTAAAGAGCAGATGGTGCCGGAATTTTCAAACGCGGCTTTTGCACTGAAGGACGGCGAGGTCTCTGCGCCTGTGCGCACGCAGTTTGGCTATCATCTTATAAAGAAAGAAGAACATCAGGATGCCAGGGTCCATCCTTTTGACGAGGTCAAGGAAACTTTAAAACGCACGCTGGCCTCAGAAGAAGCAGGCAAAACGCTGGAAGAAAAGGCCGATGCCGTCCTTGCCCAGGCTCTTTCAGGCAAGGCCATGTCTGAAGCCGCTGCGGCAGCCGGCGCCGAAGCCGTCAAGGCAGAAACCAGCGAAAAACTTTCTGCAGCTGACCTGGCTGCAAAGCTGAACGTGAAAGAAAGCGACGCGCAAACGATAATGTCAGCCGCTCCCGGCACGGTGCTCGACAGCGCATTGCCATCGGGTGCATCGCTGCTTGTTGTCAAGGTCGCAGAAAGCAATCCTCAAAGCGTGAAGCCGCTTGATGATGTCAGGCAGGAGCTTGTTGAAGAGCTCACGCTCCAGAAGGCTGGCGAGCTGGCCATGGATGCCGCACGTGCCGCGCGCGCCGCTTTTAAAAATGGCAAGCCTGAAGACGGCATGCTTGAAGTTAAAACCTCAGAGCCTTTTGGCCGGGATGGCTTTATCCCTGCGCTGGCGTCAGATCCCGCTCTTGGACGCGCCGCTTTTGAGGTGCCTGCCGTCAGCGACGCCTGGCTTAATGAGCCCTATGCCGGCACAGACGGCGCCGTGCTGGCCCGGCTTTCTGACATATCGAAGCCTGGCGATGAAGAGTGGAAAAAGTCCGAGTCCGGCATGATGGCCAGCCTTCAGGAAGATCGTGCCGTAATGCTGTTTCAGGCATATATGGCCCAGCTTGGATCCAGGGCAAAGGTAAAAACGTATAATTCTCCCTATCTAAACCGCAAGGATCGCTGATCGCCTGATGGTGCATCGCTAGTTATATATCTCACTAACTTTCAATACGGCTTGACATTATTTGCTGTTTAGCTTTATTGTATGGCAGTATTTATACATAGCCAGATTTGGCTTTGCTTGGTTTCGAGGAGGAGGTCAACCCTATGAAAAAGCTGCTCACGCTGGGATGCGCGGCAATGCTTTCTGTCATGCTGGCAACGCCTGCCGGCGCCGCTAAGTTTGCCAATGTTCCGGCTGGTCCTATCACTTTGGAATTAACAGACAAACCAGTTCTTTTTGACCATAATATCCATACGGCCACCAACTGTTCCGCCTGCCATGCAGGCATGCCTGCGCATTTTCCGCCTCTTGCCGTCGATACTGAAAAGCAGTGCGCCGGATGTCATCATAAAGTTGCGGGAATAACGCCTAAGTTCCATTGCGGCACAGCTGGCTGTCATAATGCCAAAGACAAGCTTGCCAAGCGCAGTTACTTTAAGATCGTGCATGACAGAAACATCAAACTTGGCAAGAACCACGTTGCAAATTCCTGCCTTGGCTGCCATGCAGAAGTAGTCAAGACCAGGCCTGAAAAGAAGCAGGCTCTTACAAGCTGCGCCGGCTCCGCCTGCCATCCCCGTCAAAAGTAAATTTTTACGGCTGCATAGACATAAACAGGCCCCCCTTGAGGGGGCTTTGTTTTGCCAATGCGCGGCATGATCCGTTTTGCTCATGGCAAGGGCAAGGCTTGTCTTGCTTTTTGCCTGCAGTTGGGTATTATGTGCTTGCAAACCGTATGGCAGGATGTTTGATGGAAGATACTTTGTTGCAGCAAGAACAGGAAATAATCATTGACCTGACTGACATTATGGAACTCGGCCAGCATGCAGGCGCATACATGTCAGCCGACCAGGGTAATGAAAGCATGAACTTATCCAGTGCAGGCCAATCTGCTGCAGAGGATTGGCCGAATGACCCTCAGAAAGGGCAGACGGCAGAGGTCATGAATCAGGAAAGCGGCTTTTCAGATGGGCAAAACGCTCTTGAAGCAGTGCAGTCTTCGCTGCCAGCAGAAAAACAGGAAAAACCATCCCTTGAACATCGCCTTGCCGAGGCTGAAAAGACCATAATGGCCCTGTGCGCCGAAGTGCAGCGCCTTCGTGATCAGCTTGACAGGCCGGATTTTTCTTCAGAAGTGTTTCTTATCCATGCAGCACAGGCCACTCAGGGCTTAAATTGCTCACATCAGTACCTGTTGCCTGAGAATGCCTCGGCGGTTTTAGACGATGCCGTCAACAGGGTTGAAAAGCTTGAATCGCGCATGAAAGAACTCGAAGATGTCAGCGAGCGTTCCGCTGCCGAAGCGGCTGCGCATATTATCCGCGAAGAAATATCGGCTATCAGGCAGGGCCGGCAGACTTCGTAGCTGTTAGAATGCTTGACTGAGCTGGTGTCTTTAATTGTTAAAACCTAAAATTTTGCTTGCATCCTGCAGCTAAACAAGCAACACTGTTCATACATGCTCTCGGTGGAGGATTTGTGTTTATTTTATCCAATTTGATGACAACGATAGCCGGCCTGCTGAGCCTGGTTATTAATGCGTATAATTTTATCATTATTATCGCTGCATTCATGTCATGGATAAATCCTGATCCATACAATCCCATCGTCCGCACTGTCAGAGCTATGACGGAGCCTTTGTTTTACCGCATTCGCAGCCGTTTTCCTTTTGTCATGATTAATGGCTTTGATTTATCCCCAATACTGGTGCTCGTCGTCCTGCAGCTGTTTAACGGCGTTGTCGTGCAGTCGCTGCATCAGTACGGGGTAAGTCTGGCCCATTGATTTTTAAGGCGACCTGCTTTCGGGCAGCGTTTTTTTTCCAACTAAAAAATGGAGAAAGTATCATGGAAGAACGCGATCTCAAAATTGTCGAACAGTATGGTGAATCCGATCCTGAATTGAAGGCCCTGTGGGAAGAACATATGCTTTACGAGCGCCAGCTGGCTAAATTTGAAGGTCGCGCCTATCTTACGCCTGCAGAAGAGAGCGAGGTCAAGATGCTCAAAAAGCAAAAGCTCGAAGGCAAGACCA
>JAGAZG010000209.1 GCA_017940105.1 Mailhella sp.
CCCGCAGTTTTGCCTTCAGCCAGCGCCTATTACCGCTTCATCAGCTCCGCCACGATTTTAGGTTCGGGCAGATCCGGCGCAAAGCCGTAGGTTTAGCACGTCGCGATCGTTTTCGCGGTGTGCGCGGCGCAGGTCGTCAAGTATGAGGCTCGGAAATCGCATAAAGGGGTATATAGCTATGCATCCGCATACCTCATCTTGCTTATTATCTTGCTTGCTATCTTGAGTGTTTTCATAAGGAAAATTAAGAGACGCATGCCAAAAAGTCAAAGAACAGAATTTGCCAGCTAGTCTCGTGGTTGGCAAACAGGTTATCTTGTCTAAATTTTCCTGATTATCCCCGCCGCCAGCATGTCCTCGACATGATGCTCCGGTGTGTCCGTGCGCAGACGATCTCCAAGCCCCTCGCTCATGAAGGAGGCGTTGTTCAGGAAGTAGCCCACGGTCGCGCGGCAGAACCTGTTTTCATTGCCGCGGCGGCTTTTCGGCATGAAGGCGTCGATTTCAGCTTCGAATTTTGCCTAGCGGATGCAGGCGGTGCGGAGTTCGTTTGCGGTGAAGGATGCCGCGTCGAAATGAACATGGAGGCCGCATTCCTTGTCGATGGAGGCTCCGGCGTTTTCCAGGGCTTCGGCTGCGCGGCAGGCTTGCCTCACGACATGGATAGCACGGAGGCGGGCAAAAGAGAAGGCGTGAATCGGGCTGATTTTTTCCGGCGGCACGGGGGCGAGCTTGAAATGTCCGTTGCATGATGATAGCATAAGCGAAACGCTCAAAAAGCATGAAACGGCAACACGGCGCCTGAAAAAATCGGGCTGCGTCCTCCGCCACAGAACAATATCCGTCATTGGCATGCGGATCGTCCGTAGAAAATCCGTGACCTTCCCTTTCCGTCCAGTTTTTTTGCCTGCCCAAGGAGTGACCATGAAAAAGATACTGCTCAGCCTGGCGTTGATCCTGCTTTTCGCCTCCCCCTCTCTTGCCTGGACGATGAACATCAAAACCGGCGGCATCAGCTACCAAGGGGAACTCAGGGGCGGCGAACTCAGCTACGGGAACGACATCACCTATACATCCGGCGGAAAACGGGTTGGCAGCGGCTCCCTGCTTGGCAACGAGATCGTGTTCCGCAACGCATCCGGACAGACTGTCGGCTCTGTCAGCCGTCTTGGTAATGACTGGCAGTTCAGGGATACAGCCGGCAGGCCCGCAGGCAGCGCCAGCCCCCTGGGCAACGGCATCACCTACAGGGATGCAAAGGGGACGATCATAGGCGAATCTTTCCCCTTTGGTTCCGGCACGGGCTACAAAAACAGCAGGGGCGAAATCATCGGCGAGGCGGACACGGCATCCATGCCCCTTCGTCCCCTCCCGCTGGAAAACTGGCTTATCGAGGCGGCGATTCCCTCGGTTTGCCTGACTTTTGTCACTGACACGCTTCTTGGCAAGCCTGCCGCTGCCGCCGGCTTGCGCGCAGGAGACTTCCTGATCGGATGGGAAGGCAGCGACTGGACCGTTTTCGACGCCTTGTCTGCGGATCACAAGATCATGAATGCCAGGGTGGGTGCCGAAGTGCAGAAGATGCGGGACCTCCCGGACAGGATCATGCTCGTGTACCGCCCGGTACAGGGAGAAAACGGCATGGCGAAAGGCAAAATCATGAGGCTGCGCCCCATGCCTGCGGGCATCAAGGGATACCGCTACATGATTGCTGATAGCGGCCCGACATTCCTGCGCAGGAATTCCGTCAATTACTCCGAGCAGATAAAAAAGTTGTATCTGAACGGCTCATTTGAACAGGCTCCCGCCCTGAACTTCGATCCTTCCGCTTATAAAAAGGATGCGCGCACAGTGCCAGGCGCACATCAGGAACTGCGCGACTGCCTCGTCAATGGCGTGCCGACCATGGGCTGGTTCTGGGTGCGCGACAAGGACGGCGCAATCATGAACAGCAGGGACATTAGTGCCGCCCTTGAGCGCGCTGCCATGGCCAGGCAGCCGCGCGTGACCATAACGTCGTACCCAGGCGCAAAAATCTTCATATCCACCAGGGCATCGCGCGGAGAAGGCGATCCCGTCCTGAACTCCGCGTTCAAGTTCATTGGACAGGCCGATGAAAAAGGCGTCTTTCGCTGGAGCGGCAGCGAAATATACGTCCTGCCGCTGGGTGCAAAGGGGCTTGCCTTTTCCGCCGAAGTTTCGGATGTCACCATGGAGCAGATAGAAAGCCATCCCATGATCATGTCACTCCCGCCCAACACGCATCCCTCCGTGCGCTCCGCCATGATCGCTCAGGTCAGGTCGATGCTGGCTGTCGCGTCGGGGGGCAAGCCTGAAACAAAATACGGCTACGCCCCAATCGAGGAAGGCAGGACTGCCTATATGCTGAAGTAGGTCTGACCGCTAAAAAGCAAGCATCCCCAGGTTGGCGGACGCGGCGATGACCTGGATGGGCGAGGCTTTGACATGAAGAGCTTTTTCCTGCCGAGCATGAAGGCGATGATCAGCGCGGTGACGCAAACGCCCCGGATGTTTGGCGCGCCAGCTTGCGCCAGACAGCTTTTCCAGACCTTGATGCGCTTTGAAAGGGTAAAGACGCCTGAGGAGATACGTTCCGTGCTTACGTTGCTCAGGCAGCGGCTGGCTGAACCACAGTACAAGGATTTGCGCCGCCTTTTCAGCGTATGGGTAGGACGGGTGATATTCAGGAACGTTGGCATAGAGAAACAGATGCCGGAATTTCAGAATTTGCTCCCTGACCGTTCTTGACCTATAATGCACGCCGCACGGTTGCCCTCTTAGTCTCTTCGCGTCGGCACGGCGCAAACCATAATGGGAGGGTATCAGCCATGTGGATGCTTATTTACATCCTGTGTCTCGCTGTGGCCCTTGTCCTGTTACTGACGTCTAACGCCCAGTAACAGTTGACCCCGGTCCATCAGCACTGGATCGGGGTCGTAAAATAAACGCTAACCTTGGCAACCGTGCACGGGGGCG
This sequence comes from Mailhella sp., assembly GCA_017940105.1. Taxonomy (GTDB): domain Bacteria; phylum Desulfobacterota; class Desulfovibrionia; order Desulfovibrionales; family Desulfovibrionaceae; genus Mailhella. The sequence continues at coordinate 2,998 of JAGAZG010000209.1, forward strand.
TAAACTCGCCGTGCCAGCCCGAATGTCTGCTCGCAACAGATGTTCGGGTTCCCTTTTTATATA
>JAGAZG010000210.1 GCA_017940105.1 Mailhella sp.
ACGGCGCAGTTTGCCAGGTTGTAACCGACAAGCGCGTGATTGACGCTGATCAGGTGATATTCTCCATTGGTGTTACCCCAAACTCAAAAATTGCCTCTGACGCCGGATTGGCCTGCCATCCCCGCGGCGGCATCATGGTAAACAGCCACATGCAGACCTCCGACCCGAACATTTATGCTGGCGGCGACGTCGTTGTTTTGCGCAACCTTATCAGCGGTGACATGAGCTACCTGCCCCTTGGGTCTATGGCAAACCGGCAGGGCAGGGTCATCGGCAGCAACCTCGGCGGCGTTCAGGCGACATTTGACGGTGTTGTCGGCTCATGGTGCGTCAAGCTGAACACGCTGCACTTTTCCGGTGCAGGACTCACGCTGCACCAGGCCCGCCAGGCCGGCTTTGACGCTCTTGAGGCCAGCATGCAGTCCTATGACGCCGCGCATTTCTATCCCGGGCATGTACCCATGCTGCTGAACGTCGTTGTCGACAGGCAAAGCAAGAGATTGCTGGGTATCCAGGGCGTCTGCGAAAACGGCCAGGCGGTAAAGGCCCGCACAGACGCTGTGGCCGCCATGCTTCAGATTGGCAAGCCGACGCTCAACGACCTGTCCAACCTTGAAATATGCTATGCGCCGCCCTTTGCCTCTGCCATGGACGCCATCAATATTGCCGGAAACGTGGCTGAAAATGTTGTTGAAGGCCGGTACAATGCCATTACCCCTGACGAATTTCTTGAATTGTGGCGCAACCGCGACAAGAACAACGCTCTCTTTGTGGATATCCGTCCGGCCAAGGCCGGCAAGCCCATTGAAGAACGCCACCCCGGACAGTACCTTTCGCTCCCGTTGGAAGAATTCAGCAAGCGCAGCGGAGAAATCCCCAAAGATCGCCCTGTAGCGCTTATTTGCAATACGGGAACGCGCGCCTATGAAACGCAGCTTAAGCTTCGCGCCATGGGCATTGAGGCACCAAACTCAGAAGGCGGCCATACTGCCATGAAGCTTCGCGGAGACGAAAAAGAATTTTAATCGCCAACTCTTTTTACCTGCAGTCGTACCGGCAGGGCGGCTGCAGGCTGAATTTATGCAGGGCGGTCTTCAAGATGCGAAGATCGCCTTTGCTCTATTAAAAAAAACACTGCGGACTCTATTGCCCGATGCAAAAGCTTGCGGCATACTTTATGGACGAGGATCCCATGCAAAAGACAGCCCTTTCTAATCCTTTTTTTGTCCCGTACCGCTGGCTGTGGCGCGCAGCCCTGCCGTTTTTGCACCGGAACGCCCGCCTGGCAGACGGATGGGAAGAACGTCTTGCTCCTGAAAACTGGCTGGAGCCGGACTTTCCTCCCGATCACGAAGGTCGACGCGTCGACATCTGGCTGCAGGCTGCATCGGGCGGCGAAGCCCGGCTGGCCGAATCGATCTGTCGCAATCTGGACGCCAGCCTTCCTGTCCGCCTGCTTATCACGACATGGACGCGTCAGGGCCGAAACGTCATAGAAAACTTTCTGCCGCTGCTGCGTGAAAGTCATCCGCACCTCCGTGCTGCCGCAAGGTTCGCACCGCTGGACAGTCCAGACTATGTCCGCAAGGCGCTTGCCTGCGCCCGTCCCCGACTGACCGCCCTTCTTGAAACAGAACTCTGGCCGGGACTTATGGCCGCATGCAAGGACTTGTCCATACCAGTCATCGTGCTGAATGGCCGTATTAACAAACCTACCATGCGCTTCGGAAAATTTTTTCCAAAGCTGGTAAAATCCATTTCGCCAGGCAGTGTGCTTGCAGTCTCGCAAAAAGACAGTCAGCGTTTTGAAGCCATGTTTTCCTGTCCGGCACGCATCGTGCAGAACATAAAATTCGACCTTTCCCTGAAAAACCTGGATGCCCCGCTTCCTGACCATGTTCTTGCGCCATGCTTCGACGGCCCGGTATTTCTGTTTGCCTCTGTGCGCAGCGGCGAAATTAAGCGGCTGCCACGCTACTGGAATCTGATTACACAGGCAATCCCGGACGCGGTCATCATCGCAGCCCCCCGCCACATGCACAGCGTAAAGGAATGGAAGTCACTCGCAGAAGATCTGGCCTGGCGACCAGTCCTTGCATCCTCGCTTGCCCAGGTCGGCAAACTGCCTCACGGCCGGGTTGTCATATGGGACAGGTTTGGCGATCTGCCGCAGCTTTACGCGCTGGCTTCAGCAGTATTTGTCGGCGGAACATTTGGCCAGGGCGGACAGAACTTTTTAGAGCCCCTTGCGTCCGGAATTGTACCCTGCATAGGCCCGTCTGCAGAAAATTTCCAATGGGCGCTTGCAGACGAACCGGCTCCTTCTTTGGAAAAAGCAGGATTACTGCATCAAATCAAAACTCCCATGGAGGCCATTCAGTTCATGCTCACCTATGCAAACCAAAAAATAAACCGCGACGACATTCGCATGCGTTACCGGGCCTGGCTTGCGCTCCGCACCGGCGGCTCTGCCGAATGCGCCCGGCAAATGATGGACATGATTGACATGCCTTGAAAATCTAAACCATTATCGCATACTCATCCGGCTCATGGAGAGTTCTTCACTTTCCAGTCCACTGGACAGATCCAATGATGTGGCGGTATAGTTTGTTCATGGGCAATTTCGCATATACATTTTCACGTGTTTTTTCCATCATGCACCTGGCACCTGCAGCGACGTGCCTCTTCTTGGTTGGCGGATGCTTTGCCGTAAAGCCCCCTGAAAACATTCCGGACTCGCAAACTCCCCTCTCTCCGGTCGCAGCATTCATTGCTGCTGGAGAGGAAGGCGACAGATCTTCTGTTTTTGATCCCGCATTCGGCGGACAGGTGCTGGTGACCATACAAGACGGATTCATTTCTGCCTCCGGCAAAACATGCAAGCGCGCAGCCGTAAGCCAGCCACCTCGCGAAACAGAAATCATCATTCTTTGCCAGTCCGGAAACGATTGGGAACTTATGCCGCGGGTCTGGGGCGGAACACTGGACTGATTTCAAACAGACGCCTTTTCAGCCCGCGAAAAGGCCCGGACACAAGCGGGCGGAGCTTCCTTGCGCCGTTTATTTTTATTCTTAATATACCTCTTCATGATTGTCCTTCCCGCCAGGGGCGATGTTCTCTCTCCAGAGCTTAAGCCTTTCGGCAGCAACCTTTTTCAGGGCAACTTTTCCGCATCCGGCGCCCCGGCTACGATTCAACCCGGCGACCGCATAGTCATAAGGCTTTGGGGCGGGCATTCTCTGGATGCCGTTCTTGCAGTGACGCCTGACGGAACCATTGAGCTGCCGGGAATCGGCAGCGTGCCCGTTGCCGGCCTGCCCCGTGCTGATGCTGCCCAAATACAGCAATCAGTCATAAGCAAGCTGAAGGTGGCAGGCATAGCGGACACTGAAGTATATGCGCGGCCATTGGATACGCAAGGGCTCTCTGTGTTCGTCACAGGTTTTGTCAACAGTCCCGGCAGCTATTCTGGAACGGCATCTGACAATATCCTTTCGTTTCTTGACCGTGCCGGCGGCATAGATGCGCGAAGGGGTAGCTATCGAAGCATTCAGGTCATGCGCGGGAGCAAAAGCATAGCTTCTGCGGATCTTTATCCTTTTATTCTGCATGGTCAGATACCATCAGTCCGCTTTCATGACGGTGACACTATAGTTGTCGGAGAAAAGGGACTCTCGGTAAGCGCATCAGGTGAAGTTCGCAACGCCGCAAGGTTTGAATTCGATCAATCCCATCCTACGGGGAATTCGCTTATCCGGCTCGCCGACCCAGGCGCCCGCGCAACGCATGTCAGCATAACGGGATTTCGCCGTGGAGTCCCGTACAGCCAGTATCTTTCACTCAAAGATTTTTCCAGGCTGAGCCTGTCAAACGACGACCAGGTCGTTTTTCATGCGGACACTACAGGAAAAACCATCATGATTGAAGCGCAGGGCGCCATCACTGGGGCTTCCCGTTTTCCCGTAAGACGCGGAGCACACCTTAAAGAAGTTCTGAATTATGTTTCTGTTGATCCTGTGCGAGCTAACCTTGCCGGCATCTATATCAGGCGCATAAGCACAGCCAGACAGCAGAAAAAAGCCATAGAGGACGCGCTGAACCGTCTTGAGCACAATGCTTATACGGCCACCTCATCCAGCAATGACGAAGCGCAAATACGCGCTAAGGAAGCAGAAATGCTCTCCAGCTTCATCGAAAGGGCCCGCAAGGTAGAGCCAGAAGGAATCATCGTTCTGGGAAGCGAAGGGAACGCAGCAGACATTTCCCTGGAAGACGGCGACGTAATTGTCATTCCAGAAAAGTCAGACGTCGTCATGATAAACGGCGAAGTCATCATGCCCCAGGCAGTGGTATGGAACAAAGACCGTTCCCTTGACGATTACATAAACAGCGCCGGAGGATTCAGCAACAGGGCAGACAAGTCGAATATTCTTGCGGTGCACCCGAATGGAGAAATCACGCCCAAGGCAAAAAAAGTCAGTCCTGGCGATCAGATACTCGTGCTCCCTCATGTGGATACGAAAAACATGCAGGCCCTAAAAGAAATTTCCCAGATACTCTATCAGATCGCCGTGGCCGCCAAAGTCATTCTTGATCTGTAGTATTGAGTCTTTTTTTACCCCAGGTATAAAAAAATGCGCATGTGAAGAAAAAAGAATGCCTTGATAAAACTGCAATCGTACCATTTAATGCTGCATAGCAAGGGATCTTGCTTTGCTTTACAGCATCACGTCCTGCTGCAGTGTAAAAACAACGCAAACTATCTTTGATACCTCTCATTGAAGATCATCATTACGGCAAGCCTGGCAATTGACAATATCAAGCATGAGGCTTCAGCCGGACGACTACAATCAGGGTTGTCTCATATGCTTTCCTCTATCTGAAGCTCATCCATTGATCGCTGACTTCACTGAAAATATTCTCCATAAGTCAGGCAAAAGCAAGAGGTCCCTGCGAAAGTTTTTCGCAGGGACCTCAAACAAATGCTGAAAATCAGACGTTACTTGTCGGCTTTTTCCACGTCATCATAAAAACCGGTGGGGGAGCATGACCTGTCAGTAAAATTGCAGAGCATGTAGCGGCCATCACGGTTGATGATGCGTATCCAGGCAAAGGCCAGCAGAAGCACGGGCAGAGCCATAAGGGCTCCAGAGAAGTTGCCGAACTGCTTTGCCACGCTCAGACCGCCGATGGAGAGCAGACCAAAAGCGAGGACAGCCTGAATAAGTGCCCAGATGGTACGGTGCCAGCGGGCAGGATCATCGTCCACGCCAATCTTAGTGGAAGCAACGGACGAAATGACGTAGCAGCCGGAGTCCACAGACGTGGCAAGGAAGATGGTCGAGAAAGCGCAGTACACAAGCATGACGACCTTGCCCATGGGCAGAGTGCCGAGCACGGCCATCATGGCAGCGGGACCGCCCTGTGCCTTGAGTATGGCAACGGCATCAAGCGCCAGCTTGCCTTCAACATGGTTGACGGCGTTGTACTGGAGCCAGAGCGTGTAGGAACCGAAAACGCCATGGATAAGGTAACCGCCGGCAACGCAGCCGAGCATGCCCCAGACGATGACTTCACGCACTGTGCGTCCGCGTGAAATACGGGCGATGAACAGCCCCATAAACGGTCCATAACCAGCCCAGAACAGGGCATAGAAAATGGTCCAGTCACGCGGGAAGGCAGCCGCACCAGGATCAGCAAATGGAGCGATCCAGAACGTCATGTTCATGTAGTTGCCAAGCATCTTGCCAATGGCGTTGGTGAAGATGTCGAAAAGTTCTGCGGTCGGGCCGCAGACAGCGCCAAAGGTGACCATGGCGAGTGCGATGATAACGTTTAGGTTGGAAAGGACCTTGATGCCCTTGTCAAGGCCGGACCATACGGACCAGCCGGCAATGCAGGCTGAAACAATGAGGATGATGAGCTCAAGTTGCTTGGAAGGTTCAACGCCGAAAACGTTATGCAGGGCAGCTTCAACCGTGGGCAGGGAAACACACATGGTTACAGCTGTGCAAAACAGCAGTCCAAGAATGAAAAACACGTCGCAGGTGCGTCCTATAATGCCGTTGGTCTGCTTGCCGAGAATGCACTCGGCGGCGGCAGAAACGCGAAGCACAGGCTTGCGGCGGATATGGAAGAGATAGGCAATGGGCAGCGCGGCCACAAAGTAAGTGCACCAAGCGTTGGGTCCCCAGTGCAGCAGAAGGTAGGCAAGGGACCAGTCAAAGGCATCGGTGCTCTGCGCAGGAGCGCTCTGCGGCAGTGAAATGACGTCCCACAGAGGTTCGACGATTGCCCAGAACATGCAGGCGCCGGCGACGCCGGAGCAGAAGATCATGGCCACCCACGATATCAGGGAATAGCGTGGCTTCTCGTCAGGATCGCCAAACTTGATGTCGCCGTAGCGGGAGCAGGCAAAAAACACGCAAAAGATGCAAAGAAGTACGGTGATCCACATATACAGGGAGCCGAACTTTGCAGAAAACGTGCCGTAAATGCCGCCGATGATTTTTTCTGACTGTGCCGGCCACAGTACCATGGGAACGGCAATGATCAGGATCAGGATCAGGGCAGGCCAAAATATGCCCTTTTCCGGACGGAGATCGTTTTGCATTTTTTGGTTGACGTTGGATGCCATAGACACTCTCCTCTCTCTTCCTTAAAAGAAATTTGATTGAAAAACGATAAAACGCTTCCAATTAGGCTTTGCAAAGATTGTGCCAAAAAAAATTAATTTTGCAATCCCTTGAACTCCAACAATTAATCCTATGCGTAAATTTAAATAAAAAATTATCAACGACAATATTTTCATGAAATACGACAATATTGTCTATGAAATGCAACATGCTAAATTTAATAAAAATAACTGTAAAAAACATTATTAAATGACAAAACTGTCGCCTACTCCTGAAACTTTCACCCTGAATATTTTGCTATATATTTCACAATAAAAATATTGTAGTGAACATAACCTTGTTCTTTTACATTCAAAAAAAAACTTCGCCTTACGCCTTGCCGAATCATGAAAATTTTGGCACACTTTTTGAATAGTAACAAAAGTCGGGATTGATTGCCCGCCCATCGCTCACCATCTATGTAAGGAGTTTACTATGTCCTCCAAAGCAAAAAGAGCAGCCCTCATCGGCTATGACTGCCTTATCCCCAAGCGTCTTGAGGCTATGCTTGCCGAAGGCGGCCTGGATAATTTCCGCAAATTCATGAATGAAGGCAGCTTTATTCCCGAGGGCTACAACCTGCCCACCGTTACGCCTCCCTCATGGGCTACCATCTGCACCGGTGCCTATCCCCGCACCCACGGCGTGGAGGACTATTACTATTATCATGAAGGCCGCAGCCTGAACTATGACCTCACTTCACAGGCTTTCGGCTCAGACATCGTCACTGCCGAAACCATTTGGGATTCCTGGGACAAGCAGGGCAAGAAATGCATTGTCGTCAACTACCCCATGTCCTGGCCGTCACACATGAAAAACGGCATCATGGTCATGGGTCAGGGGCTTTCCCCCGCCGAGACCCGCTGGCCGCTGCACGGCAACGAGCACAGGGAATTTCTTGCTTCCGAAAGCGTGATCTCCACAGAATACTACCCCATGGGCGTCCAGGGCCGCTTTGATGATGCCAAGGGCTGGAACAACCTGCCTGACAGCGAAGAAGACGTCCTGGAAATGTCCGTGAAGATGCACTTTAAAGAAGGCGTCGAGCCGGTTTCCGATCAGGTCTGGTACGTGCTTGCCTACGCCGAAGGCGACGACGGCTACGATACCGTCGCGCTCTGCCCTGAAAAGGACTTTTCCAAGGCTTTCTTCAGCCTCAAGCTTGGCCAGTGGAGCGACCCGGTGCAGCATGACTTTATTGTTGAAGCCGACGGCCGCACAGAAAAGGGTGTGTTCCGCTGCAAACTGATGCAGCTTTCTGACGATGCAGAAGAATTCAAATGTATGTTTCCGGCGTGGCCGGGCGCTGCAAATTCGTTTCGCCCGAATCAGCGGCCGCCCAGATCGACTTTTCAAAGCAGATCACGGCCAACGACATCGGTCTCGTCGCCTACCTGCACGGCATCATTGATACCGACACCGTCTGCGAACTGGTCGAATTTCACAGCGCTTGGCTCTGGAATACCATTAGCTGCCTGCTCAAGGCCAATCCTGACTGGGATCTGTTCTATATGCATTCCCATCCCATCGACTGGTTCTACCATGGATGGCTGAGCGACCTGAACGGCGACAAAGGACCTGAACGCAAAGCCCTTGCCGAAAAGATGGAACGCCACATTTACACTGTTGAGGACCGTCTGCTTGGAAACCTCATGGAAATTATGGGCGACGAAACTCTGATGTGCGTATGCTCTGATCATGGCGCGACCCCGCTGGGACCGATCCTCAATACTGCCCATGCCCTGCGCGAAGCCGGACTCTGCTCCTACGAGCCCAAGAAGTCTGAAAACTTCTGGGACATCTATGAAGAAACCGAAGGCTTCAACTACAAGCTCGACGTCAGCAAATCCGTTGCCGTACCTCAGCGCTACATGTTTGTCTACGTCAACCTTAAGAGCAAATACCCCGACGGCATTGTCGAAGACGCCGATTATGAAAATGTTCGTCAGAAGATCATCGATGCTCTGCTCGACTACCGACATCCCGACACTGGTGAACGCCCTGTGCTCATCGCCGTCCGCAAGGAAGACGCCCAGGTATTCGGCATGGGCGGGGCCCAGGCTGGCGACGTTGTTTACGTGCTCAAGCCTGAATACATGGCTGAACACGGCTATGGACTGCCCACCGGAGAATCCGGATGCGGCAGCCTGAAAAACCTGCTCATGTTCCGCGGGCCCAACATCAAGAAGGGTTTCCGTTATACCCGTCCGCGCTGGCTGGCAGACATTGTGCCCACGCTTTGCTACATCACCGGAAACCGCATTCCTGACGATGCAGAAGGCGCCCCAATCTACCAGATCATGGAAGACCCCAACCTTGTATAGTTCTTTCATAAGCAGGTCGCAGTAACCGGCCTGCTCATTTTCAAACATCCAGCATAATATCATCAAAAGGATTTTATCATGGCTGAAAAAAAAGCAATACTTGTTCTTGCCGATGGGCTCGACCTTGCCTCTGCAGGCGACCTGCTGAAGAAAGCCGCCATACTTCCCAATGCAAACATTGAAGGGCTTGCTGCTGCCGCTGAAAAACTGAACGCCGTTAAAACCGACCCCGCCGGCATTGCTGCAGTCCTTGAAACACCTGGTGACACGGTCTTTGTTCTTACCGAAGGCGAAGGCGCCCTTGCCGCTGCTGTTGAAGCCGCTGACCGCCGTACCCTCATTGTCACCGCCACGGCCAAGGGCGTAGCCTTCCAGGGCCTTGCCATCAACGGCAAGGCCGGCTCTGTTGACCGTACCGTCAACGCGCAGGACATCGCCGTAACCATAGCTACCATTGCCGATCTGCCCATTTGTGAATGCTGCACGGGCGGCATTATCTATCAGGTGATGAAAAACCCCAACCTTAAGCTTGACGAGATCAAGAAGCTTAAAGAAGCCATTGCCCGCATGGAATCTGTCATCCAGCGCGACAACCGCGAACCTTGGGATAAGCACGACTGCGCCTAATCCAGCCCCCTCCAATTAATTGATGCCCGCTGGACAAGCGCAAAGCGCGCATCTTGCGGGCATTGCTCATTTTATTATTCAGGAGAAATCATGCAGCTTACCATTAAATACCACAGAGACGGCGATGTTCATACTATCGAAACCGGCGGAGCCGCACTGCCAAAGATAGTCATTGACAATACTGACATTCCTGCCGACCAGCGCGGCGGAACCGCAAAGCAGCTTCTTGGTTCTGCTGCGCTGTTCTGCTACGCTTCCGCGCTTGTTGCGGCCATGGATACGCGCGCCCTTAAATACGACAGCCTTGATCTGGCCGCTACGCTTGACGTCGGCGCTAATGAAAAAGGCCAGAGCCGCGTCAGAAAGATCACGATTGACGCCAACGTCGGCATTGACGAGGAAGATCTTGATTTGTTTGAACGCGTTGCGCGAGTCATGAAAAACGGCTGTCTCGTCACAGGATCATTGCACGACGGCATTGAAATGGCCTATAATCTCAATCCTGTTTACGACGAAGACTGATTTTTATACGATATATTGCGGTGTCACTATGCCATTATGCGGCGGGAGCAAAAAGCATCCGCCGCATTTGATTTATGCATTTTTACCTTTCGTCCGATATGGATTTGCCTGACTGCCTGTGATATGCAGAAGTCATGGAGGCAATGCATGAAATTTTTTACCAAAAGCCGCTATGCTCTTCGCCTGATGATTGAGCTTGCGCAGCATCCAGAAGATGAAAACATTTCCCTTAAATATATTTCAGAAGGCTATGTCACAACAAACAGTTGATAAATAGCCATTTTTATAGGGGAGTATCAGAACTCCCCTACAAACTGTTATTTGCAGTTATCTATACTCATTTGGAATTTC
>JAGAZG010000211.1 GCA_017940105.1 Mailhella sp.
CTTCCGGGGCGATGCCATCCTTGTATTCCTGCTCCCTTCCCTCTGGTATGCCGGTCACAGGCATGTCTGTCTGCGTATCCATGCTGTTCCCCTTCATTTTAGACAATAAAACAATAGCCGCAACAACAAATACGATGATGCCGATGCCTATTATCATAAAGCACACCTGATCTTTGCGGGCAACGCCGCGGGCGCGTTGCTGAAAACTTTTATTCGAACCTGCTGACTCCCGTGATCACCACCATGTCGAGAGGCACAGCCTCGTGATCGCCCTGGGGCTTTACCTTAAGCCTGCCGATCTTATCCACGACGTCCATGCCGTCTTCCACCCTGCCGAACACGCAGTAGCCAAAGCCCTCAGGCGTATCGTCCGTGTGATCAAGGTCTTCGTTGTCCACCAGGTTGATGAAGAACTGCGCAGCGGCGGAATGAGGCTCGGCAGTTCTTGCCATGGCCACCGTGCCGCGCTTGTTGGAAAGCCCGTTGCCAGCCTCGTTTTTAATGGGCTCGTGAGTGGGCTTTTCGTCCATGCGCACGCCAAGTCCGCCGCCCTGGATCATAAAGTCCTTGATGACGCGGTGAAAGATGGTGTTGCTGTAAAAGCCTTCGTCGACGTAGCGCAAAAAATTGGCGACGGTTTCAGGCGCCTTGTCTGCAAAAAGTTCAATGAGAATGTCGCCGCTGGAAGTTTCCATAAGAACAAGAGGATTCGCCATAGATGCATCTCTCCAAATTTTTTTCTTTTTTGACCCTAAAAGCCACAAATGGCAAGCCCGCACAGTCTACGGCAGTTCAAGCACGCCCCTGCCGTCCGTGGCTTCAGAAAAAACACGGCGGAACAGTTCGCAGTTTTCCTGCGGTATTTCAATGGTGAACAGCACGCTTGAGCCAAAATCCTGCTCAATTATGCGCCCTTCTGCCTGGCTGACCAGACGGGGCATCCTGCTTGCCATGGCATAATCCACTTCGGCCATGCCCCGGACTGGGATTCGTTTAACGACAGGACGCACAAGAAGCAGCGCTTCTTTCACCCCGTTCTGATACGCGCGGGTCAGGCCGCCAGTGCCCAGCTTTATACCGCCGAAATAACGTATGGCAACGGCGGCTATTTCGCCCATGCCGCCATAAAGAAGCTGATTGAGCATGGGCCTGCCCGCCGTGCCGTGCGGCTCCCCATCGTCGCTCTGCCCTATTCTGGCGGTATCGCCGGGGGCTCCGGCCGCGTACGCCCAGCAGTAATGCGTTGCGCCGGGGTATTCCCTCCGCGCCGCTGCAACCAGGGCAAGTGCCGCATCACGCGAGTCCGCATGAGCAATGAACGTAATGAAGCGGCTGCGCTTTATCACTTCTTCAAAGCGCGCCGTAAATCCTTGCAGCGGGCAGCCGCCATCCGCCTCAAACAGCGGCAGATCCGGCACCGTGAACAATGCACCCATGGCAGTCACAATTCCCTGGCGCAAGCATCAGCGGAATGAATGCGCCCCTTTACAACAGCTATTGCATGCATTAAATAAAAATCATTCCTATTTGGCAACAATCAACACGTCTTAATCGCACAAGGAGACATTATGAGCAAGACCTATGACAACCTCATGCAGGCCTTCGCCGGCGAATCCCAGGCAAACCGCAAATACCTTGCTTTTGCCGCCCAGGCGGACAAAGAAGGCTGCAAGCAGGCCGCAAAGCTGTTCCGCGCCGCCGCAGAGGCAGAAACCATTCACGCCCTCAAGCATTTCAGCAATGCAAAAAACGTTAAAAGCACGGCCGAAAACCTGCAGGCCGCCATTGCCGGCGAAGTTCATGAAAACACCGGCATGTACCCTGGCATGGTTGCAGATGCGCAGAGCGAAGGCGAAAAGGCCATTGCCAAATACCTTGACATGGTGTGCAAGGTCGAAGGCATCCATGCAGAGCTGTACAAGGACGTGGCCCTTGATCCCGCTGCCGAAGGCGAAGACTATTATGTCTGCCCGGTATGCGGCTTCATCAGCAAGGGCAAGCTTGACGGCAAATGCCCGGTATGCGGCGTCGCCGCCGAAAAGTTTTACACCGTCAAATAACTTTTCTCGCTAATGCAGCATGTTAGCCGCAAAGCAAGGCTTTGCGGCTTTTCTTTTTTTTGGTTTGTGCTACAAGACGTCTCTTCACGCTGCCGGCTGACTCACTGCGGCTGACAGCACCGATCTTCAGATCAAGGACTCCGTGCATGGATGCCAATCTCATCATGGCTGCCGCCTGGTTTTGCGGAGCTTTCATAAACGGACTGACAGGCATGGGCGGCATGCTCATCGCCCTGCCCCTGATAACCCTGTTTATCGCTTCAAAATCCGCCATTGTCATCAGCCTTTTCCCAGGGCTTGCCGCCGGAATGCTCACGCTCTTCCTGTTCTGGAAGTACATGGATGTCAAAGAAGCCCTCTGCTTCTGGGCGGCAGCGGTCCCCGGCATCGTGCTGGGAGTGCAGACGCTCAGGCTTGTCGATATGGAGGTGCTTGAGCTTTTGCTTGGCGTTATCATCGTCACGCATGTCGTCGTGCAGCTGATACAGGACTGGCTGGGCACGTGCATGGCCCCGAACAGGCTGCTGAAGTATATCCTCGGCTTCGTCGCGGGATTTTTCAGCGGAGCCGTCGGCATAAACGGCCCCATCATGGCCATTTACACCTCGCTCATGTGCATGGACGAAAACCGCTCACGGGGCTTTTTCACCAGCGCCGTCCCGTCCGGATTCATCAACATCGGCCTTGTCGCCTGGAACGGCATGATCACCTCTCAGGAACTGCATGCAGAACTGTTTGTGCTGCCGGCCGTTGTCGCGGGATTTCTCTGCGCATGGCCCCTGGCCAGGCGCATACACAGGCGAGGCTTTCACATTGCCATGCTGATACTGCTCAGCTTTGCGGCCGTTTCGCTTTTTGCGCGGACAGCCCCGTACCTGAAGGAGCATCTGGCCGGATTCTTGTCCTGAAAGGAAAAAATCACCTGCTTTGCGCGGGATTTTCAGATAAGCCCGCCTGAACGAGCAAAACTCCGGCTGCATGTCCTGGACTGCCAGGGTGACAACTTGCGAGCTGTCTTAAACAGAAGCGCCTGATCCTTTGCCGGATCAGGCGCTTTACGCTATTGTCCAGGGTTCAGCTACTTTCTGAAATGGCAGCCGAGGCTGCGCTTGTTGCGCAGTGCGGCCTGCGTGATCAGATAGGCCGTCTGGCAGCCGTGGAACAGATGCACGAGCGGCTGAGACATGGCCGTATAGCGATAAAAATCATGCAGGTGGCTGGAGAGGTCGCGCAAATCGGCAAAAGCGCGGCGCAGCCGGCTTTCGGTGCGCACGATGCCCACATAGTTCCACATGATGTTGCGTATGGTGGCCCAGTCCTGCGCAATCAGGGCCGGGTCGTCGTTATGCTCGTCGCCGGGTTTGCGCCAATCGGGAATCTCGGCAAAAACAGACCTGTCCATCGGATCCTTATGCAGGCGTTCGGCAACGTCCAGCGCAGCTGACGCCCCCCATAAAAGAGCCTCAAGCAGCGAAGTGCTGGCAAGCCTGTTGGCCCCGTGGATGCCAGTGCAGCTGCACTCGCCCACGGCGTAGAGCCTGTCAAGCGTAGTCCTGCCCTGCAGATCCACAAGAATGCCGCCGCAAAAATAGTGCGCCACCGGCACGATGGGCAGTGGCTGAACGCGCATGTCAATGCCAATGGCCCGGCCGCTTTCAAAAACCGTGGGAAAACGCTTTGTCACGTCGCAATCCAGAGACGTGCAGTCCAGCAGCATGTGATCTGTGCCGGTCTCGAGCATTTCGGTGACAATGGCCTGGCAAACGATGTCGCGCGGCGCAAGATCGCCGCGTTCGTCATAGCGGCTGACAAAACGCTCGCCCTTGCTGTTGATCACATGGGCCCCTTCGCCGCGCAGTGCTTCGGTAAGCAGGGGAATCTGCTGCTCATGGTTGAAAAGTCCGGTGGGATGGAACTGCATGAATTCCATGTTGGCCAGGCGCACGCCGGCGCGGAAGGCCATGCTGATGCCTGATCCCGTGGCCATGGGATTATTGGTGGAATACAAAAACACCTGCCCAACGCCGCCGGTTGCAAGGATGGTGTTTTCGGCAAGGTGAAGCTCGACCTCTTTGGTCAGGTCATTGAACGCATATGCGCCGATGCAGCGGTTGGTCAGGTCGTAATGGTACGAAAGGGCCTGTGCATGGTGCATGGTGGTCACAAGGTCTATGGCGGAGCGCATGGGCAGGACCGTGATGTTTTCATGCTGTTCCACTGCCCTGTGCATATATTCGATGATGGTCTTGCCCGTATAGTCTGCGCAATGCGCGATTCGCGGCACGGCATGGCCGCCTTCAAGGGTCATGTCAAGCTCGCCGTCGGCATTGCGGTCAAAGGGAACGTTGAGCTTGTCGAGCAGGATCTTCTGCACGGCAACGCCGCCCTGTTCGGCAAGAAACTTTACCGCTGCGGGATTGTTATATTCATGGCCGGCCACAAACATGTCGTGCTGCAGGGACTTCTGATCTTCAGGATCGCGGGAAAAAACGATCCCGCCCTGGGCCTTGGCGGAATTGCCCCCGTCAAGCGTTTCGGTCGGAACAAGAAGATGCACTTCCAAGCCTTTGTCTGCAAGCGTGAGCGCCGCGGCGCAGCCTGCAATGCCGGAACCGATGATGAGCACCTGTGAACTGTATCGAAGAGAATTCATACCGTGTCTTTGCGGAATTCCGCCTGAGAATGGTTATGCACCGCGTTCAATGCGCATGCTGAAGTCAGCAGAAGGTGCGGAATGTGTGATGCGCCCTACAGAAATAAAATCAGCCGGCCTCACAGAAGAAGAAAGAGCCAGCTCACGGATATTGTCAAGTGTGACGCCTCCGCTGATCTCTGCTTCTATGGAAGCGGGAATCAGCGGCAGGACTACCCCTAGCATCTTGCTGTCCATGTTGTCCAGCAGTATGCGGTCTGGAGCGCAGGCAACGGCTTCTTCCACTTCCTGCCGGCCGCGGCACTCGACCTCTATGGGCGGGCAGGGGGAATAACAGCGGCGCAGCGCCGAAACCGCCCGGGTGATGGTGCCGGCGGCGTCAATATGGTTGTCTTTGATCATAAGCAGCTCCGCCAGGTCCATGCGGTGATTCA
>JAGAZG010000212.1 GCA_017940105.1 Mailhella sp.
CCTTATGCTGCCCTGCAAAAGAAAAAAGCTGCCCTCGTTCTGTCCATTTCGGGCAAGTATAGCCCCGGCAGGCAAGCGGAATATCCCTGCTTTCATCAAGGCCTGCAGCAAAGTATTGCCTGCCGATGCAATTCCGGGGCAGAACCGTTTTAAACGCTGCAACCTCTGCTCAGTAGATAGGGCGCATAACGGCAGTTCCGACAATTCAGGAAACAGCTTCAGCAGACTATCGACTTTTTCAGAATTTGCCTGACGTTTGCCTGACAACCTGGAAAGTGGAGATCGCAGACGCTGGAGATAGTCTGTTGCATCGATGGCAAATATCATGGGAATCCTAAAAAAATGCCCGAGTGAATGTCCAAGGCCGTAGCAGCGGTAGCCAAGGCGTTCGTAAAGGGCAATCTTGCAGGGTGCGCAGTAATGCGCTGCGTAGCTGAATCCGTTTTCTATGCCAATGGATGCAAGATGCATGCTCATTTGTCCGAACAGCGGGGAAAGACGTGCACTGTTCTCCACGATTACCCGGGATATGAGCACCAGATCTTTGCTGACAGGTGACAGTTTTGCCAGGTCAAACATGCATTGCCATTCCGGTATGATGCATCTGACATTTGCCGGAGTGGCTGTACCAACAGCCAGTAAATTGCCATGATTGTCCCGGACGGCAACATGTACAGAATATTCATCATGGGGCAGAAACACACGTTTATGAACATGGTCAACACCGGGCAGATCGCCTTTTTCGGCAAAGTACTGCGCATAGCGAAAACGGTATACCTCTTCTTTTTCTTCAGGAGATGAGGCCCGGATCCAGAGAAAACTGCCTGATTTTTGTTCGGTCATGGAACATGTGTTACTTTTCAGAGTTATATGAACCTCTCAAGTTCACTGGTTATGCCGCTGTGCCTTGCAATATAGAATTCGCATATGCCAAGCCGTGAGGCGATCTCGTCATGACCGTAGCCTTCAGCCTGAACCATTGATGGCGAAGCTGTCTTATTCCACGAGGCTAAGTCTGCCGGCATATTGCCTGAAGCAAGATCCGTAAGTCCTGCCGGATCAAGTCCGTAGGTGCTGGCAAACGCAAAAATTTCGGCTATGCGTTTTTCGTCAGCACCGGCAGCAGAAAGCAGAGCCAAGGCTTTGGGTGACGTACATGCCACAGGTTCTCCCGCAGCAGGGTTGATCCAGAAACCACATGGCGATGAGCAGGCAAAGCAGGCGATGGAACGCCCGGGAGAAGGCAATCTGCCCAGGCGGGTATCAGGGCTGGCTGCCTGCAGAATTTTTTTCAAGTTTGCTTTGGTTACGCGTTCTGCCTTGGCATGCTGACGAATTGGAGCATCAAGCGGAACACATGATGCAACGGGTGTGCTTCCGGCAAGGGCCAGCCCGGTCAGTCCTCGGCTAGACAATTCGGCGGCAAGTTCTCCGGAGCCTGGAGCAATGCCAACATTCAACGAAATTGCCGGCATGCCGGCATGGGCAAACGCTGCAGTTCCTGTTAAAAGAATGGCAGGTTCAAACAAGGGAGCATGTTTTGCGCATTCGCTGTAAAAACGTAATTTAAGTTCGGGCACGGTCTGGTTGCTGTCGACTGGGAAGAAAAACACTCCTTTCTCGTTCACCACAGCCCCGCATGGGGCTTGTGATCGCCCTTTAATGACCATGGCTTCAACTCTGCATCGGCGCAATCCAGGACCGCTTTGTCCTTTCAGAATAAAGGTCTTTCCGGCAATTTTGGCTGTTGCAGTGCAGGCAGCTGGAGCATAACTGCCGCTGAGAATTCCGGCAAAAAGGATAACTGAGTCCGGAAAAGCATCGCAGAGCACCTCTGCACTGGATATATTTAAAGACTCAGCAGGAATGCGTTCCACTGTGCCATTTGTCAAGTCTGCCACAAGTATGGCATTGCAGATGGAATGTGTCATGACGCATCTCCTTTGCTGCTTTGGCAGTCAGATGGAATTTTTCCCGGCTTTGTTTTTTTCTTTTGCCAGATAAATCGAATGGAAGCGGCATGATGTGGACAGGCACTTACACAGCGCAGGCATGAGATGCATTCTGCCATGTTTATGGAAGGGCTTAATCCTTGAACAAGCTGTTCTTTTGGAATGATGCCCATGGGACATGCATCAGCGCAGCGCATGCAGGAGAATTTTTTGCAGCGTGGAGCTCCAATCTCAATGCGCACAAGTCCGATTTTAGCTGCCAGCCCCAGCGTTGCACCAACGGGGCAGAAATAACGGCACCATGAACGTTTTTCGCCAAGGTTGAGAGCGGCAAGGGCGGGCACAATAGCTGTTTCTGCTCCAGCCATGACAGTGTTCATGCCATAAGACCTGCAGACAGTGCCAATGGGGCAGACCGTGCAAAAAGCCTGTGTGCCTGCTGCTCCTGCTGCCGCAAGACCGCCGATGGCTACACCGTATTTATTGACGCGGTTCCGCAGAAAGCGCGGCATGCGGAAGAGCTGATGCGGAATAATCTTGTCGACGAGGTCAAGAATAAAGCCAAACGGGCAAATCCAGCCGCAGAATGCTCTGCCAAAAATAAAGCTGAACAGCATTAGCAGTAAGGCGGAGACAACCGTAGCCAAGACGATGGCTTTCGTCGAAAAAACATTCTGCAGCACGCCGAACGGGCAGGCCAGATCAAAAGTGATGGCGTTGAGCGAACAAACGCTGCCAACCAGAAAGATGACAAGCAGTAGAAAGTTTATCAACTGGCAGAGCCAGCGGAGCGGAGCAATCCAGAGCTTTCTGCTACCTTGGGCATATGTCAGTGCACCGTTCGGGCAGGCCGCAACGCAGGCAGGTGAACCGCCGCACAGATCGCATTTGTTGACTTGTCCTTGTGAATCCCTGAAAGGTGCAGCTTCGGGGCATGCTGCTATGCACATGCCGCAATTCACGCACAGTTTTTTGTTCATGCGCACGACGCCGTCTCTGTCTTTCGATATCGCGCCGTTCGGGCAGGCCTTGAGGCACTGAGGATCCAGGCAGTGCTGACAGAGGATGGCAAAGCTTGTGCCAGGGACATCACCGCGCATGATGTGCACGCGTGGGGCGCGCATGCCTTCAGAGTTTGACCCTCCTGAGGCGCAGACGCTTTCACAAAGACCGCATCCTGTGCATTTACTTGGGTCAAAAACGACGCCGGGTTTAGAGCGCGCAGAACGAAGCGAAGCTTTTTCTGGCGGAAAAATATCACGCAGTTTTCCAAATTTATTAGCCATGGCAATACTCTTTATGGCTTATGCAGCATGCGTGCATGTTCAGCTGTTGTTCTTTGCATATGTCCTTCTTTTGCAGGAAGGGCACAGTGCGGGATATGACAGCTTTTCTTCAAAACCTGAATCTACAGCGCGGCTGAGATACAGCCTTGCGTCTTCAGGCAACATGGGGGATCCGCAGACTGAGCAAACGCAGACAGGAGGCTCAGGGAGCAACTTGCGAAGTTCGGCGATCAGCCCGGCAATATCAATGCCGGCGGGGCAGATCTGCGAACATTGCCTGCACTGCAGACATGACGCAAGCCCAGGCATGTCGTTCACAGATACACCGCGCAGAACTTGCTGAACGATGCCGCGAGGAGACTTTATTCTTGAAAAACTGCCTGCTGTTTCAGCCATGGGGCACATCGCGGCGCATTTGCCGCACTCTACGCATGAATAAGCGCCGTATTCAGAGGCAAGGTCATGATAACTTGAAGCTCTCATGGATCACCTTTCAGACGATGGTTGGGTATTCACAGGCAAGCCGCAGCCCCAGCGTGGGACTGCGCTGCCGTCTTTGTCTGCAATCAGTTTTTGACTCTGCATGGGTGACTCCATCCCGTGGCCGGATGAGTAGCCCGTTTTTTTAAGGGCTGCGCTGACGGCTTTATGCAGACGAAGCAGGGGCAACCCTTGGGGACAGGCATCCTGGCATGCTCCGCAGCTGACACATGAGTCTGCCACATGCATGGCGCGGACGAGGTGGTAACCAAGGGGAGAAGGCGGCATAAATCCTGCTGGAAGCATGGCATTGCTTTCGAGAGAGCATGAGGGGCAGATGCAGACTGGGCAGGCATTCTGGCACCAGTGGCACTGAACGCAGCGTGAGAATTCTTTTTGCCAGAACTCTGCGTTGGCGTTAATGGCTGAAGCACTGTCTGAGGATATGTTTTTTTCTGGGGAGGAATCGCCTGGCCATGATGCATCATGGCAGTCGCAAAGAGCTTTTTGTTCTTCAGA
>JAGAZG010000213.1 GCA_017940105.1 Mailhella sp.
AAAAGCTTCACCTGCTGCAGCCGCAGAATGGCACGTGCACCTCTCTGGAAGAAGCCAAGGAAGCCGCCGCCCGCATAGGATACCCGATCATCGTGCGCCCCAGCTACGTGCTCGGCGGACGAGCCATGATGGTCTGCTACGGCCCTGACGACCTGGACGACTACTTTCGCAACATCGTGGGAACGGAAAAGCCCGAACATCCCATCCTCATTGACCAGTTCCTCGAAAACGCCATAGAAATGGACGTTGACGCCCTTGCCGACGGAAAAGACGTATATGTGGCCGGAATCATGGAGCATATCGAAGCGGCTGGCATACACTCCGGCGACTCCGCCTGCTCGCTGCCGCCCTATTCCCTGCCCGACAGCATAGTAAGCGAAATAGAGAGGCAGACCATAGCCCTGGCCAAAGAACTTCGCGTTGTCGGCCTGATGAACATCCAGTTTGCTGTTAAAGACGGTCGCATTTTCATACTGGAAGTGAATCCAAGGGCTTCGCGCACGGCCCCGTTTGTTTCAAAAGCGACAGGCGTCCCCCTGCCGCGGCTTGCCACGCAGATCATGCTGGGCAAGACGCTTGCCGAGCTTGACCCCTGGTCCATGCGCAAGACGGGCTATGTGTGCGTCAAGGAATCCGTGTTCCCGTTCAAGCGCTTTCCGGGCGTGGACATCCTGCTTGGACCGGAAATGCGATCCACAGGCGAAGTCATGGGCGTGGCTCGCACGTTTGACGAAGCCTTCCTCAAGAGCCAGCTCGGCGCCGGGCAGGCTCTGCCGACATTCGGCAAGGTGTTCATTTCTGTAAACGACAGGGATAAGCAATTCGTCGCCGACCTTGCCCAATCCTATGCGGATCTCGGCTTTGACCTGCTCGCCACCCGCGGCACGGCCAAGCTGCTCAAAGAATCAGGGCTGGATGTGCAGACCGTTCTTAAAGTTCATGAAGGCAGGCCCAATATCGTGGACATGATAAAAAACGGCGAAGTGGCCATGGTCATCAACACGGCCTCGGGCAAGCGCACGAACCACGATTCACGGGCCATACGCCAGAACACGCTGCATCACGGCGTGCCCTTTACCACAACGATTTCAGGTGCGCGGGCCATCGCACGCGCCATACAGCATGAGCAGGTCAAGGCCCTGCGCGTGGAATGCATCCAGGACTATTACGCGGCATCGCCCAAAGGAGAACATTCATGAGAGCCCTGCTCGCCCTTGAAGACGGATTCACGCTTGAAGGCGAATCCTTTACCGGCCCCATCGAAGCTGCCGGAGGTGAAGTCATTTTCAATACGGCCATGTCAGGATATCAGGAACTTCTGACCGATCCGTCCTATGCCGGTCAGATGGTCTGCCTTACGTACCCGCTAATCGGCAACTACGGCATCAACGCCGAAGACATGGAGTCAGGCAAAATCCACATGTCGGCCCTCATCGTCAAGGAGTGCTGCAAAGAGCCTTCAAACTGGCGATCTGTCGAAAGCCTGCCAGCATTTCTCATGCGCCACGGCGTACCCGGCATTGAAGGCATAGATACCCGCGCGCTCACCCTGCACCTGCGCAAAAACGGCGCCATGCGGGGCTGCATCTCCACTACCCTGCTGGACCCGGAAAAACTGGCTGAAAAAGCGCGTTCACTCCCAGCCATGGAAGGGCAGAACCTGGTCACGCGCGTGGCTCCGAGCCGCCCGTATCGCTGGGATGAAACGGCTGGACGCCCCGCCCCGGCAACATTGAACGCAGACGGCTCGTACATCTGGCCAGGGGGGCATTCACTGCACATACTGGTCTACGACTTCGGCATAAAATGGAATATCCTGCGGCTGCTGGCCGCGCATGACATGGAATTGCTCATCGTGCCTCCAAGCTTTACCTGTGAGCAGGCAAAGGCCGCTGCTCCCGACGGAGTCTTTCTTTCCAACGGACCTGGAGATCCTGCCGTGCTGAAGCCCGAAATTGCCGAAATCGCAAGGCTTGCCGAAATTTTTCCTATAGGAGCCATATGCCTGGGCCATCAGCTGCTCGGCCATGCGCTTGGCGGCACGACTGAAAAGCTGAAATTTGGCCACCACGGCGTGAACCATCCTGTAAAAAACCTGATCACCGGCCGCATAGAAATTTCTTCGCAAAATCACGGCTTCTGCGTCATACCGCCGGACGGGGTTGAAAAAGTCTACGTCAACCTCAATGACGGCACCCTTGAAGGCTTTCGCGACCCGCAACGGCCAATCATGACCGTTCAGCACCATCCGGAAGCCGCTGCCGGACCTACTGACAGCAGAACGTTTTTTGACGATTTTCGCGACATGGTGCTGCAGCACAAAGAAAAACGCAGCTGATTGCAGATTCATTCCACAGCCTGCAAGGAGCATACCATGCTGACTTCTGACAAACGCCTTTTCATCGCCGCCGCGGAAGACCCGGCAAAACTTTCAGCCGATGGGCGGGAACTCTGCATGGAATCCCGCATGAGCAACAGGCATGGACTGATTACCGGCGCCACAGGCACGGGAAAGACCGTTTCTTTGCAAAACCTGGCGGAAAGCTTCAGCGCACTCGGCGTTCCCGTGCTGCTGACAGATGTCAAGGGAGATCTCGCGGCCATGTGCGGTCCGGCGCAGCCCAAAGGCAGCATTGCCGCGCGCATCGACGAACTTGGCCTGAGGCAAAAAGGCTACGAAAACCGCGGCTATCCTGTCTGCTTCTGGGACATCGCCGGCAGGCAGGGGCATCCCATGAGGGCCACCATCAGCGAAATGGGCCCCCTGGCGCTCGCCCGCCTGCTTGACCTGAATGACGTGCAAAGCGGACTGCTCAACATCATTTTCCGCATTGCTGATGACAACGGCCTGCTGCTGCTTGACCTCAAGGATCTGCGCAGCATGGTCGCCTGGGTTTCTGACAACCGCGGCGAATACGCCGCAGCCTACGGCAATATCGCCACCGCAAGCATCGGCGCCGTGCAACGGGCTCTTCTGCGGCTTGAAGACGAAGGAGCGGACAACTTTTTTGGTGAACCGTCGCTGGACATCCGCGATTTGTTCCGCACAGATGCGAATGGCCGGGGTGTCATCAACATTCTGGCTGCAGACAAGCTTATGCAGCAGCCGCGCATGTATGCAGCCGTACTGTACTGGCTTCTTTCAGAAATGTACGAGCAGCTCCCTGAAGTCGGCGACTGCGAGCAGCCGCATTTTGTGCTGATGTTTGACGAAGCCCACCTTTTGTTCAACGACATGCCCAAAACGCTCCTTGAAAAAATGGAACAGGTTGTCAGGCTCATACGATCCAAGGGCGTGGGAATATATTTTGTCACCCAGAATCCTGCCGATGTTCCAGACAGCGTTCTTTCGCAGCTGGGCAACCGCATCCAGCACGCGCTGCGTGCCTATACCCCAAGGGATCAAAAAGCCGTGCGCGTCGCCGCGCAGACGTTTCGCACCAATCCTGCCATCAGCACGGAACAGGCCATTACAGAACTTCGCACGGGCGAAGCGCTTGTTTCGTTTCTTGACCGCAAGGGAGCGCCATCCATGGTGGAGCGGGCTCTCATTCTGCCTCCCGAAGGCGGCATCGGCCCCATACTGGAAGAACAGAGAAAAAAAATCATTGCGGAGTCTCCCCTTGGCAAGACATACGATGAACCCATCGACCGCGAATCCGCCTATGAACTGCTTGCAGAACGCACGGAGCAGCTGCAGCGGGAAGCCAGTCTTGCAGCCTGGGACAAGCAAAGAGTCAAACTGGAAAGCACAGAGCGAAAAGCTCAGCAGGCAGCGCAAAGGCAGGCGCGCGCAGAAGAGCGTGAAGCCCGCCAGCGCGAAAAAGAAGCACAGAAAAGCGACATATTCGGCAATCTGCTTAACTCTGTGACAAAGCAGGCGACGCGCACGATTACAAACAACGTGGGCAGGCAGATAGGCAACTCGCTTGTACGCGGAATTCTTGGCGGCCTTCTGGGCGGAAAGCGCTGACAGATCCAGCAAGCGGAAGCACTATGAACAAAAACTCCTTTTTGGCGCGGCGGGAAAGTCTGCGCAAACTGATGCAGGAAGAAAAGCTGGATACGCTTCTCATAAGCCAGCCGGCAAACCGCTTTTACCTTTCAGGCTTTGAGCTCCATGACTGCCAATGCAACGAAAGTTCAGGCTGTCTCATCATCCGGGCCGACGGCAAAGACTGGCTGTGCACAGACAGCCGGTATGAGGAAGCCGCGCTCACTCTTTGGGAAAACGACCGTGTCTTCATCTACAGGGGACGATTTTCAGAGGAACTCAACGGTCACCTGAAAGACCTTGCATCAGGCCGCATCGGCTTTGAGGCGGAGCATCTTTCCTGCGGCTTCGTGCAGAGGCTGGAACCCGGCCTGGACATGCAGGCTGCGGACGGCCTGGCAGAACGGCTGCGCATGGTGAAAGACGCTGAAGAAATCCAATGCATTGAGACATCTGTTGCGCTCAACCACCGCATGCTGGAATGGCTGCCGTCACGACTGGAGCCAGGGCGGACGGAAGCCGACATAGCCTGGGACATTGAAAAATTCTACCGCGAAAACGGCGCGTCAGAGCTCAGCTTTCCTTCCATTGTTGCCGTGGATGCCAACGCGGCCCTGCCTCATTACGCACCGGAAAATCCGGCTGAGCTTCACGAAAACTGCCAAATTCTGATTGACGAAGGATGCCGCCTTAACCGCTATTGCTCCGACCAGACAAGAACCTGGTGGATAGGCGATTCTGCAGATCCTCGCTTTTCAGAAATGCTCTCGCGGGTGCAGGAAGCGCAGCGGCGAGCCATAGCATTTTTAAGGCCAGGCATCACCGGCGCTCAGGCCCATGAAACCGCGGCGGCATATTTTGCTTCGTGCGGGGTGAGCAGGTATTTCAACCATTCGCTGGGACATGGTGTCGGCCTTGAAACGCATGAAGGCCCCCGCCTCGGCCCTCACAGCAAAGACGTGCTCAGGCCGGGCATGATCGTCACCATAGAACCGGGCCTGTACTATCCCGGCTGGGGCGGAGCCCGCTGGGAGCATATGGCCGTCATCACTGAAGACGGCTGCCGGGTGCTGTAGCCGGTCTCTGGACGCCCGCAGCGCCATGATTATATATCTTAACGCAGTGAAAAGACCGTTCTTTTTTTTTCGGAGCATTAACAGGAGCATGCGCATGAATATTTCCAAAAATCTCCAGAAAGCCGTGCCCAGCAGGGATCATGTGCTTATCGTCGGACGTACGCTTGGCATACAGATCCTGCTGTTTTTCAGCATTATCTTTGCCGTTTGGGGCACGCAAAAACTCTATACGCTTGTCGACCGGGTCAAATTTCCTGTCTACCAGGTTGCCGTTGCCGACGGCATGACGGACGAAGACAAAGGAATAGAACTCCTTTCCGCCCTGACTCACCGGCTCGAAACAGAGCTGGGATCCACCTTCGGGCTTACCACCAACGACATTATTTTTAACCGCTGGCTGCTTGACAACCGTGCCTATCGCCAGTTTGGAACCTATGTCGCAACCAGGATGCTCTTTGACAACTATTCCACTAACATAGCCAAGCTTGGCGCAAACGACAGGGAAAACGACCTCCTTTACGACGCCAGAATGACGCGCCTTTCCATGGGACCGAAACGCTGGGGCATTCTGGGCCTGCCCTCGGCCGAAGGCAATTATAAGAAAGCCCTGTCCAACGCCGAAAAATATAAAAAAGATCTCAAAGCCGGCAAAGCAGTGTACAACTGCCGCACAGACGACCTGTACTCGGCCCTTAACGTCATACTGGGCGAAACAGTGCTCGGATACGCCCAGGGACTGCTGAACAACAGCCAGGACATCCCCTTCTACACACTGGACAACCGCATCTATGAAGCTCAGGGCGTCATTTATGTCGTCCGCGATTATGTCAAGGCGCTGTACGACCTCTATCCTGAAATCGCAGCAAAAAACAACAAGCAGAACATGGATGAAGCCATGCATTACATGAATCTCATCTGCAGCTACGATCCCTTGTACATCACCTCATGGTTCAACTCCGGCGAACTCATCATCTCTTACCTACTGTTCACCAGAAACCGTCTTGCGGACATTCGCGACAGCCTGCGCATATAGCGACTCCGGCGGTGCACTCCATGGACCAGATGTCCTTTTTTGACAGCGACGCTTCCAAACCCATTGCCGAGAGGCTCCGGCCGCATACGCTGGATGACTTTTTCGGTCAGAGCCATCTGCTCGGCAAAGGCAGGGTTTTAAGGCGCCTTATCGAAGAAGACAAAGTGTCCTCAATGATTTTCTGGGGGCCGCCAGGCGTAGGCAAAACGACGCTGGCACGCATCATCGCTCACCGAAGCCGGGCAGCCTTCATAGATTTTTCTGCGGTGACAAGCGGCGTCAAAGAAATACGCGCCATCATGCAGCAGGCAGAAAAAAACCGGCAGATTGGCGGGCGGACCATTCTTTTTGTGGACGAGATACACCGCTTTAATAAGGCGCAGCAGGACGCCTTCCTGCCTTTTGTCGAAAAAGGCAGCATCATCCTTATTGGAGCGACGACCGAAAATCCATCCTTTGAAGTCAACGGCGCCCTGCTTTCGCGCTGCAAAGTATTTGTGCTGCGGGCGTTGA
>JAGAZG010000022.1 GCA_017940105.1 Mailhella sp.
ATACGGTCAGGACTCCATGGGGCAGGACTATGAGCAGCACGTTGCCGGATGCATCATCCACAAAAGCCCCCAAAACAACACTCTGGAAGCCATGGTCATGCAGGCGGCGGATTCGCTGGACATAGGCCGCACCAAGGACTTCGATATCAAGCGCTTCCAATTTCTCAAGGGCAAGCCAGGGGAAGAGCCGGGCGAAACCGCCGATAAACTCCGCAAGCAGCTTGCCAAGGAGGCTGACCTTCTGCAGCGCATGACCAACCCCTACTGCGCGAACCGCCAGGCGCTCTTTAAGCTGATGACCGATGGGCTCAACGCTCCTACGCAGGAAATGGGAGACTATTTCCAGAATCAGAGCCAGGAATTGCTGAAGCAGATCGGAGACGAGTTCGAAAAGGACTGGGACGTGAGCAGCGAGGACTACATGAAGCGCTTCGAGGATACCATACGCCAGAACCCGCAGATGTTCCCCCTGCTTTCCAAGTACTACAAGTAACACTTAAAGCCAAAAGGACAGGCTCATGGCATCGGGCATACAGTGGGACGCAACGGTTCAGCAGGATCTGGCCTCCCGCGGCATCACAGAGTCAACAGGCGTTTACGGCCAGCACAAGGTAAAGCTGGGCAAATCTTCGCCCATACGGCTTGACGAAATCAAATCTGCCGGCATCCCTTTTGCAGGATTCAAAAAAGCTACCAAGGTAGCCCGCGGCAAGGCCGGCATTGCCAACAGTGCAGAGAGCGCCCTCAAAACGCTCTATTCCCGCACCGGCACACTGGATGCAAAGAGTCTTCTCGGCACGCTCAAGGCCATGCAGACACAGACGGACAGGCTGGCTAAGCTCGGCCAGCTCACGCAGGCGCAGAAGCAGGACACCATGTGGACCTTCACCTCTGCGGTGCAGAGTCTTTCGAACCGCGAGCTTTCCGCCGCGTACCAGAGCTTCCTTTCCGGCGAGATGGACCTTTTGCAGACGGCCCTCATGCGCGAGGGGCATATCAATCCCCGGGCATCCGACGCGCGCCGCGCTGCCGCCCAGCTCTTCGACCTGCAGGCGCTGATCCTCAAGGAGATCAGCAACCGCTCCGTGAACGAGCAGCTCGACCAGGTGATAGGCGGCCAGGGCCAAGTCGTTGACGGCGTAGTGTACACGCTTGACGACATCAACATCATCGACGGCGTCGAGCAGATCCTGCCCGACAAGGATCTGGATGACGGGTCACCGCGGCCCAAGACCCTCACCCAGCAATTTGGCGCGGCGCAGCAGGCCGGAAGGCATGCCGAAGCGCACGACATAACGGCGGCCAACCTGGTTTCGCTCACCGAGGTCGGCGCGCAGAGCGCCACCACGCGCGAAAAGACGGCAATTACTGAGCAGTCCAAGCTCAGCGCCCGCGGGATCGACGGCGTCACCGTCAAGGAGATGGGAGATGCCCTGCGCAGGTGCGAAGTCACCATGAACATCAAGACCGAGTACCTCATCGGCGGGGCGAACTCCATCTTCGACCACCCCAACGACCCCATGGTCAACATTTACCACCTGCACGACCAGGGCGTCGACCCCAAGGGCGCAGGCTACCTTGACGAACGCTCCGCCACCGAAGACGTGCTCTTCCCCGAGTTCAAGGGCAGGAAGGTGAACGCCGACGAGCGCCCCATGTACGCCGCAATCAACTACAGGCGAAATCCCATCGCCGCCATCACCACCAATTCTGATTACGGAGCCTCGTCCATCGTCCTCAAGCCGGAGGCTGCCAAGAGGGCGACATACACCGTCAACGACACCTTCTTCAGCACAAGGCTCAATGTTTCGCAGGAAAGGCGGAGGAACTTCTACAGCCTGCTGGACGGCGTGAACAGCGGCGACCACCTGCGCTTTGGAGGCAAGATTCCTGAAAGCCTGGTCCAGGCCCTGAAGAATCCCGACTCGCAGGAGCACAAAGACTTTGAAGCGCTTCTCGACAAGATCGACGCCGATCCCGAATGGCAGATGGCGGCCAACCTCAAGCTGAACAAGTTTTCGCAGGCCATCAAAGATCATTTTCCTGTAGAGCAGGAAGCGCAAAGCGATGCATTCAGCCCCTTCAAGGCGTTTCTGACAGAATGCTTTGCCGACGCCGAGGCCACGCGCGGCGCCATGGCCACCCACGACAACCTTGAAACGCTGGTCACCCAGATGCACAGCGTGACCGGCAACAACCTGGCCTATGCCGTTCAGGCCAACGCCTCGGGAGAATCGCAAAAATTCGCGCTGGAAAGGGTGCAGTACATCGAAGCGCAGATACATGGGCCGCTCATCCCCAGCCGCGACATCGCCGAGATACGAATCAATCTCGACGACGTGCCCAAAGACGAGCAGGAAGCCCTTAAAGCCAGGGCCCGCGCCTACGAAAAAGACACAGGCATCAAGGTCACGTTCGTAGGGTACGACATGGAGTATGATGCCAACCTAGCCTTAGACAGTGTGGTCAACGACCAAATGCAGTTCAATGCGCAGCATATCGACCGGGCAGCGCTGGAAAGTGCCAGGCAGGGATACCTTGACCGTCTGGACGAATGGATCGGCTTTTACATACAAGACAATCCCATCGCACTTGCAAACGGGCTCCCCCCTGAGGCCCTCAGGCTGGATGACAACGACAAGGCAAAGCTGCGCGAAGCCTTTGCCACCGACATCACAAATTTCGCATCGGCCCCAAACAATGACTCGGCAGAAGACATCGTCAAAAAGGCCTTTGAAAAAAACGTAATGAACATCCTCCGCCGCAAGTCGCTGCAAAACGCCAGGCAGGACTACCTTGCCCGCATGGAAGACAAGGTCCGCGACTATGTCAAAAGCCATCCCGAGCTGACGCAGGGACTGCCCGAAGGCATGCTGCGGCTGGAAGGCAACGCCCTGGCAAAGATGACCGGCAAATTTGCCTCCGCCCTGAACGACGTGGCGGAGCGGACTGATCCGTATCATGTGTTGGAAGAGATCACCAGCGCATTTGCAAATGCCGCCAGGCCCGTCCTGGAGCAGAAGGCTGCGCTTTTGCGCGAGCTGGAAGCCATTGCCAGCGAAGAGCCGCCCATGACCGCTGCGCAGAAGGAAGCCGTGGCCAAGTGGGTCGTCGCCGCCAAGGCGCTGGGTTCGCCTGCAGAACTGCGCACCATCCTGAAGCACGCCAGGGTGCAGGAAGCCCTGTTCAAGGAGATCGCAGCCGCCGATCCGCCCATGACCGCCGCACAGGCGATGCAGCGCATTGCAGACATGGCGATGGATCTGGACAAGGATCTTGCCGAGCTCAAAAAATCCTTTGATGCCGACTACTTCGGTCCGGATCATGTTTACACCGAACAGGACCGCGTCGGCTTCATGTCGCTGGCCCTGCTGCAAAACGCCGAACCTCCCCTAGACCAGGCAGGCATCAAAAAGCTCAGGGACTGCATGGCCGGCCAGGAAATGCGCACCATCATAGGGCAGCTTATGGCAGTGGAAGATGATCCTGCCC
>JAGAZG010000214.1 GCA_017940105.1 Mailhella sp.
GCTGCAGGGCTGGAAGGGATCGCATGCGAATCTTTTTCCTATGACGGCTATCAAGTCGTCAGAGGTGAATTCTTTTCCCATCTTTTCGAACCTTCCGTGACCTTTAGCGACTGCAAATTTTACGTGAATACGACATGCCTGGCAAAAATGCCGCAGGTTGAGTATGTGCAGATACTGGTCAACCCGGAAACCAGGAAGCTTGCCGTAAGGCCCAGCAGCGAAGACGCGAAGGATGCATTCCTGTGGTGTTCAAGCAGAAACGGCAAAAGGAAGCCCAAGCAGATTATCTGCAGGATTTTCTTCGCGAAAATCATGGAGCTGATGGGCTGGAATCCTGAGTACCGGTACAAGCTGCTCGGCAAGCTCATACAGTGCGGCGGCGAACATCTTTATCTTTTCGATTTGACAGCGACAGAAGTTTACCAGAGGGCGATAGCTTCCGGCGGAAAGGCCAGGACCAGCCGCACGCCGACATTCCCCACAGAATGGCAGAACCAGTTCGGCCTTCCGGTGGAGGAACATAAGAAGCAACTCCAGATAAACATTTTCAACGGCTACACGGTATTCGGCCTGACGGACAGGAAGAAGCATGCGGTTCGGGAAGCCACAGGGGAGGAAAAAGATGAAGCAGGCTCTGGATCACCCGCGGATGTCCATTGATATCCGCAGGAAAAGAATAAGAATTCATAAGGTCACTCTGGAATTGCTGCGTCATCCGCAGTGCATTCTCCTGCTTGTCAATCCCGGTTCGCGAACTATAGCGGTCATGCCAAGCGCGGACGTCAAGACTGCTCATCGCATTCACTGGGAACTATTAAGGAAGACTTATGAAATAACAAGCATCAATTTCATACGCAGCCTCCGTGATGTTTGCACGGAATGGACCGCCGATGTCACATACAGGATAACTGGCGAATACATCCCTTCGGAAAACATCGTTGAATTCCGCATGGATGAGGCTGTGCCCATACAAAGGGTTCAGGAGGAAAAATGAGCAGCGAACTGCTTCTGAGCGAGGACGAGGAATTCAAGAGGCTCATACCCCCGGTATCTGCGGCAGAATATGATAGGCTAGAGCAAAGCATTGCATCGTCTGGATGCAATGAACCCATCTGCGTGTGGAACTCCATAATACTGGATGGTCATAAGCGCTTCGAAATATGCATGAAGCATCATCTACCTTTTAAAATAAGGCAGATCCGCATGAGGGGCAGGCTGGAAGCCATGTCATGGATATGCTCCCTGTCGCTTGCCAGGCAAAATTTAACCGGTTCATACCGCACCTACCTGATCGGCAAGATATGCCTGCTTAAAGCTGAAATGGCAGTGCGAAAAATGCAGGAGCTGAACGATTCCGCACAGAAAAAAGGCGTCTCCCGCCGCATAAGCCGTAATGGGGACGTTTTTGCCTTCATTCGCATTTGCAGGGAGATCGGCATGAAATACGGCCTGCATCCACTGACAGTTAAGAGATTCAGCCGGTATGCAGAAGCCATCGACAAAATTCGCGGACTGAATCCGAAGCTGGCTGAAGACATCCTGAATGGAAGAATTAAGCATCGGAAGAAAAATTTTTTCAAGGTGTCGGGAAGTTCCACGCAGGAACTCGAGGCTTTTTGCCGGAATCTTGCCAGGGAAGGCAGGCATAATTCCGCATCTGCACCAGACTCATCTTTTTCCTCATCCGCCGGCATGAAAGTTCACCTGCCGGCAGACGCCGGTTCAATAAAAAACATGCCCAGGTACGATCCTGATGCCGAATTGAAAAGCCTGTCGCTGACCATGCCGTCATGGGTCAGTTCCATCCAGCGCGTAGCTGGTTCCTCGTCAATTGAGGAATCAACAGAAAGCGCAAGGCGAGTCCTTGCAGAGGAACTCATAGCCATTATCCAAGCCTCTTCCAATCTCCTGAATAAAATTAACAGCGGAGCATCCCATGCCTGAGCTTAGCGAGTTCGTGCCTGACGTCCATTTTGAGCTGATTCCGATCAGGAATCTTGTTTCCAATCAGCAGTACCAGAGGAATCTTTCGCTTGAACATATCAAAAAGGCAGCTGAAAATTTCGATCTTTGCCAAATCAACCCTGTCAAGGTGAGCAGGAGGGATGGCGTCAACTATGTTTTCAACGGACAGCACACCATTGAAATCATAGCTACGGTTTCCAACTCCAGGGAAACGCCGGTATGGTGCATGGTCTACGATGACCTGGATTACAGGACGGAAGCGGAAATCTTTGCCAACCAGCAAAGATTTGTAAAAAAACTTCTCCCCTATGAAATATTCAAGGCAAATATTGAAGCCGGAAACGACGACCAGATAATCATAAAATCGCTCGTGGAGTCGTTCGGCATGAAAATAACGCCGTCTTCTTCAGATCCTAACAGCATATGCTGCGTTTCAACGCTTGAAGACGTCTACAGGAAATATGGATTAAATGTACTTGAGCGAGCATTGCGCCTGTGCGTCGGAACATGGGAAGGAGAAGAAAATTCACTGTCCGCCAACATGGTTAGGGCAGTCTCAATAATCATCGTAACGTATGGCGATTCTGTAAAAGATGACGTGTTCAAGGAAAAGGTAGGAACTCATTCAGTGCGAGAGCTTGGACGATCAGCAAAAGAGCGCAAAGGAGGCTCCCTGGGATACGCCGAGGCAATGGTCATGGCGTATAACCATAAGAAAACGAATTCACTTCTGAAGATCAGCAAGCTCCATTCGTCAAGAAGCAAAGCCATGAAAATTTCCGAAAAGGAAGTTGTTGCTGAAGTAAAGCCTGCCGAATCACATCCCGCAACAGATAAGGAGGAATAGATGAAAGGCAGCACTCGTGAGCTTCTGGTCTTATGCTTTGCGATCGCGACCCTGCTTGGTTTTCTTGGGTATGTCGTATATTCTGACCTGATTAACGGTCCCGAAATTGCGGACGGTTCAAATTCCAGGGCATTACTGCCGCTCGTAGACCGCAAGTGGAAAATCCTTGATGTAGACGAAGGACGCAATTCCGGCACTTACGTATTGGAGTTGGAGCATGGCTGGCTTATCCACCGCTCTTCCGGATTTGGCGGCGGAATGACATTTGTTCCAAAAGCTGGCAGATAGGCCACGTTACAGCCGTTTCAAATAAACGCATAGTTAAAATCGGAAATGAGGACACCATATTTTCCGCAACCGCTGTAACTGGAAAAATTCGCGCCAGATTCAGCTTCACATTCTTTATCTCAAGGAGAAAACCATGTTTCAAAAGCCTAATTTCGGAATGATCGTTCTGGGCGTCATCTCTGCGCTGACCCTTGGCTTGGCGGCCATGTGGGGATTGCCACGGTATTCGGTATATCAGCAGGGGCTTGCCGGCGAGGCGGAACTAGCAAGGGCGCAGCAGAACAGGCAGATCAGGATTCAGGAGGCAATGGCGGCCAAGGAATCAGCAAAAATGCTGGCCGAAGCTGAAATTGAACGCGCCAAGGGCGTGGCTGAAGCCAACAAGATCATCGGCGACAGCTTGAAAGGCAACGAAGCGTATCTCCGCTACCTATGGGTCCAAGGATTAAACAGTGCGCAAACGCCCCAGGTTGTCTATGTTCCTACGGAGGCAGGCTTGCCCATCATGGAAGCGGGACGGACAAATGGCAAGTAGCCTGATGAATTTAATCCGGCAAGGAGATAAAGCGGGAAAAATCTTGTCGACGAGAGTCACGAATCCATCCTGGCCATACGCACCCCTCTGCGTTTTCATTATTAATGGGCTGAAGAAATGCTGTGATCCCATTCACATCATAGGGGAAAAATAATATTAACGGAATGAATGACAATGCTTGAGGAACCTTATTCGAGCAATCAAGAACCAAGCCGTTATGATAGCGGACATACCGGGAAAGAGTCCATCACTTTGATGCTTGATACTTCCATTCTGAATTATTTCAAAAGTCTTTCCACTAGGTATGGCATGCCCTATGAAGAACTTATCAGCGCATGCCTGACTGACTGCTGCAAGAGAAAATTGACGCCAAAAATCCAGTGGGATGCTTATTGAATTGAATGTCATTTTTCATCCATGCAAGGATGAGGAGCCGTCAATCATCCGATATTTTTCAAGGGATGCTAATTAATCGTTTCTGCCAGGCGGTAGTCTTGCAAATTCGCATTACAGTATAGTATCCATGAGGAATGTTAGGAATGTTTGTACTGTTCATCCTTCAATGCTTCTTCATCCCGCGGTCGACTTCTGAGGGAGGTTGCTGCACCTAAAAGGAATTTGTCTTTCCAGTCCTCAATCTCAGCCATGGTGAGACCATGCGTCCTTGCTGCTTCCTGGATAGATGTATGTCCTCTAAGGATGCTGAGGACTAAAGCACCTTTGCGCTTTGCCATCCAACGCTGCGTATCTTGCTCGTTTTCTATCGTTCACCTCCAAGACAATTCTGTCTTAATGGTGGCGCGGTTTCAATGGGGGCAGTATAAAAGTTTAGGGTTAAATGCGTTTTTAATGCGCCGAAGGGCAACCTTCAGAGCCACCAGGCGCGTGTCTTTAATGCGCCAAAGGCGCAACCTTCAGAGCCACCAGGCTCAAAAGCCCCGCAGTTTTTCTTCCTTTTGGGCAGCACTATATCTATTGACTTGTTTTACCAATATTTATATTTTTGGTAAAACAAGCATAGGAGAACTGGAATGGACACTATCATAAACAGGCAGTACGATATAGCCGCTGGCATTGCCGCCCCGCTGGAACTGCCCAGGTTTTCTACGTACACCATATGCAATCTGCGCGGAGGCATAGGCAAAACGTCGCTTGCTTTTAATCTGGCGTACCTGGCTGGCGATGTGCTTGCCGTCGATACCTGTCCGCAGTGCAACCTTTCCTGTTTTTTTGACAACAACTATGTGGGCAACAACGGAATCACAGCGTACGACATGCTCATCCCGTACTTTGTCCCAGGGCTTGGCAAAACAATACGCGGGGCCCGCAGCGCCGAAGCCACAAACAAGTTCTTTGACGGTCACAGGGCGTATTTCATACAATCTGACAGCAGGCTTTACGTGCTCCCTTCACAGATAACAACGGCGCTCATGCAGGCCAGGGCAACGCTCGGCGAACAGCAGGCTGCCATCATTGACAGCATGCTATATTCCCTGAGGGACATAATAAGCAACGAAATGCGTGAGTCAGGAACAACAAAGTGCATCATTGATACTTCGCCGTTCTTTTCTGGGGCTACGCATCTGGCATGGCATGCATGCGACGCCATGATAGTGCCCGTGCGCACAGACCAGCAGTCAGTGAATTCACTGTCCCTGCTGCTCCGCACGCTCTCAGACTCCCACAGTGAATTTCGCAAGATGCTTCCTACTGGAGGGCATACGCCAAAAATACAAATGGTCGTTCTCACGCATGGCGCGTGGTCTACATCAGCCGGCGCGCGCAACAAGCCAAGCAGGCAGACGCGCATCTACCTCGAAAAGGTGTTTGACATCATACGTCAGAACATAACGCATTTTACAACGCATGATCCTGAAAACCATCTTATGGTTCTCGATGACTTTCTTGGCACAGGGCGCGTTTCATCAGTGAAGTCCAAACCGATAATGCTTTTGAAAAAGGGTGAAAGCATTACTGAAAACAGGGTTAAATCAATCGTGAACGACGCCGTCGAGAAAGTTCAGGCCCAGCTGTCTTATATACACAGCTGCCTTTGGTAGTGCAGCTCGTCTTTTTAAAAGCGGCCCCGCAGGTTTTTGCTTCCTGCGGGGCAATTTCGTGCATGAGTACAAGCATCAGTTATCACCGCTTTCATATTTTTCAGCATCGTTCTTGCTCAGGCTGATCCTGCATGCCGCGTTTACCGTGCTTGCAGCATAGACAGTAAACTTATTCGAGCCCATATCGCCATGGCACTCGTACCCACCAATGTCATCAATGTCCTGTATGAATAGGTCGTATTCTTCAGCGGGAACCTCAATGACAAGCCCGTTTACGAAGTTACGGACTTCCTCTGGCGTTGTTTACTACATGTAGGAAGTGTTACGGGAATTCAGGGTGTAGGCAAAAAAAGAGCTGGGAATCCCCGAAACTACGCAAACAAGCTCAAAATGTGTTCAGTTGTGATATTCTTCGTTATCCGAAGTTCTTGTTCACCAGCTCCGCCAGTGTCCCGTTCTTTGACGCCTCCGCAGCGTCAGCCTCCACGAAGTTGTGACTTTCGTTCTTCAAGGTCTCGTCGAAGCCAAGGATGTAGTTCGTGGCAATCAGATAGATGATACGCGTCGGGGCCATACCGTAGACCTGCTTCTGAAGGATATGCCGCACCCTTGCCTTATCGTCCGGGATAGCTGCTTTCATGGTCGCACTGTTATACAGGCGCTTAACGATTTCCGTGATGTACAGGCCAGATTTCATGTACAGGTCAGCAAAGGTCTTTGTGGGATCATCGAAGCAGCCTGGGTTCTGCTTCTCCAGTTCGTCCACCATCATTTTCACCACCCGCTTCGGAGTGAAGATCTGGTTTGTCTTCTGCGGCGGGATGTAGTCAAAGATATCCTCGGTATGAGTTTCATCAAAGTAGTCGGCAAGTTCTTGTTTCTTCCGAAGGAATTCTCGGATCGAGTCATTGAAGACGGTCTCGTCGAACAGATGCCCTTCCCAATGCTCCATTTCTCCGGTCTCGGGGTTGAGACGATCACCGCCGTCCCGAAGGAAACGGAAATCATCCTCCGTGATACCGGTGACTTCCAGGAACACGTCGTCCTCGGTATAGTCATCGAAGTTGGCAAGCGTCAGACCGTCATCACCATAGGCCATGATGAAGCTGGGGATAGTACGGGAGAAACCGCGCAGATGGGCACGAATTTCTTCCTCGGCGTCACGCTTTGCAGACTCGACCTTGTTCTTCTCCAGATGCTCGATGACTTCCTTTGGCTTCTCGTCCATGGTCTGCTGTATCTGTTCCTTGGCAGCCTCCATAGTGGCTTCCAGTAAGCTATGCATTCGGTCTTTGAAAGAGGTCTCGGCTTCCTTGACCTGCGTTTTTGTCTGTGCCTCCTGCCGTTTCCGGTCAAGCTCTGCACGGGCAATGGACTCTTCCTGTCTGTAATCGTCGGCGATCTTCTGGAAGGTATGGTCGATCTCACGTTCAACCTGGGTCTCAATGCGGTTCTTGGCAGCCTTCTTCGGGTTATAGACCTCCATGACCGGAGCGACACGTTCCTTGACAGCTTCCTTCACGCTGTCGGCAATCTTCTTCAGATGATTGTCAATAGCCGAAGTCCTTCCATAATCCGCGGGCGTTTCATACAGTATATCGTCCGCCTGCTGCTGAATTACCGGCACGTCCTCGTACTGCTTGTCAGCAAAGTAGTTCTGTGCCTGCCCGATGACGATTTCTTCAGGAACCTCAACCTCGCCGTTCTCATCCACATGGATATCACCCATGTTGTCCAGCGCTTCCTTATTATCCTTGTGTTTGTCCTCATACGCCGTCTGAAGCTTTTCCACGATGGCCTGAATGGCTGCCGGAGCTCCGAAGACGTTGCCAATGTTGAACAGGTAGCTGCACATGAAGCCAGAGCGAACCACTTCCTGGCACTTTAGCTTTCTCGGAATGGAGAGGACTGCCGCCGCATCCAGTTCGATCATGCGCCCCTCATCATCCTCGCCAAGTACAGGGAAAAAGTTGAGCAGCCTGCGGATGTTCTCCCTGCGTTCCTCGGTGGTGCCGCGCCCATTTACCGTATCGGCGTTCAGGTTGTTGGCAAAGTCATCGAAGATAATCAGCGTTCTTGCCGGATCGAAGTCAAAGACGTAAGCCGTCTCTTTCTGGAAGGTCTCGCCGTTCACCGTAAGCATGCACGGGTTCTGCGCACGGAATGCCGCCTGCATGTAGGAGGAAGGGCTTTTCAGGTTGCAGAGCATCAGCACGCCCGACCACTCGGGAACCGTTACGCCAACGGTCAGCTGGCCCACGGTCAGCGTGATCGTCTTGTCGTGAGTCGCTATGGCCTGCTTGACGCGGTCGAAATTCTTCTTGGCCGCAGCGTCCTCGTCCTCATTGGAACTACCGTCACCGACGACCTTCACAACATGGTATTCGCTAAAGACCGGATCGGCAGCCAGCAGTTTTTCCAGCGCTTCCACACTCTGAATACGGTTGAGATACCAAAGGGTATGAGAGAGCTCCTTCCGCAGCTTCGGCGTCGAGAAGGGATACTTCTCCTGTGTCGCCAGTGCGTGCAGGAACTTCTTGATATCCGCTTCATGGATGAACTTGCCCGTCTCGTTCGTGGAGAAGAACTCATTCAGATCAAAGGCAAAGTCCGAAGACTCCTCGGAGTCCAGATCAGCGTGTCCGATCCGTTCACGGATCATGGCGGACAGCTGATAGGTATACATGGCAAGGCGAGGTAGGGGCTCGTAGGGATTGTAGCCCTCACCGTTCCAGTTTTCTTTCCGCTCCTGCTCGTCGGCATAGGACCAATTATAAATCTGACTAGAAGAGAAGCGGGCAGAGGCCAGCTGTTTGAAAGGCGTACCAGACAGATACAGGGTATACTTGCGGGAAATGTTGTTGAACGCACGCTCCGTGCGCATGGTCTCGATCCCTTCCTGCGCCTCATCGATGATGAGCAGGTCGAAGTCGAGGCCGTGATGTTTCTCTCCCCGGTTGTCCGTGTACTCATTTGCCATCCAGGACAGCTTGTCGAATTTGCCGCCGAAGTAGACGGAGCCCTTCAGGCCCTGCAGGGATTCAAAAGCAACCATGCCCTTGTTTTCACTGCTCATACGGGAGATGAACTCTTGACGAGAGAGGACACCTGGCTTTCCGGCCAACGCATCGGTATCCGATACGAATGAGAATTCCCCTCGCCAGTCGATGAACTTCTTGAAGTCTTCCGCCCATGAGTTGGCAATGGAAGGCCGGTTTGTAACAATCAGGACTTTAGTGAGTCCCATACGTCGAACCAGATCATATGCCGTCAGTGTCTTGCCGAAGCGGGGCTTCGCGTTCCAAAGAAACTCCGTGCCGCCGCCCTCAAAGTAAGCCTTAGTCATGCGGATGGCTTCTTCCTGTTCATCACGCAGGGTATAGGAGAGCTTCTGCTCATGCTGATCCATGGTGCCACGGGCAGCGAACTCATCGAAGTAGTCCCGCGACGTGTTCTTGTCGATGTGGAACCACTCTTTTTTCTTCTGTTCGCCGTCCTTGCGCTCGATACCCTTGGTAAACTCCAGGAACGCATGGAAATCACTGTCCTTGAAACTGTCGCCAGAATTGTCCGTGTAACGGGCGAAGCCCTTCCAAAGCAGGCGAGTCATTACATCGATGGTGCCGCCTTGCTGTTTGATACGTGCCTCAGGTGTCTGCTTGTCCGTGTAGCCTATCTTGATCCAGCCATCGTGATACGTTACGCCGGGCGTATCGTAGGCGTAGATCATCGGCTCAACCCTGATAAAGGAATGGATATTCGGTGCTGCGTAGACTGCCATATCATTCCATCTCCTTTACGTGGGTCTCGATGAAGGTGATCGATTCATCGGAGAGACCATACTTGGCATACAGCTGACGGTCGATCCCGGCGACGCTCTGGGACCAGTCGACATCAGAAGTCGCTGCAAAATCCTGAACAGGGACACACTTCCAAACGTCTGGATTGAGCATCTGCGTTGTCTTCATAATCCCGATCATGACTCTAGCGAACTTTGTCTTTAAATACTGTTGGCAGTTAATAGCTTCTTCTTTATTGCTAAATTTCCCAATTCCTATAAAGGAACGAGTATATCCATCCCCTGGCTCACCTAACACAGATTCGCCTATGATTCGTACCGGCGTATCGCCCAGGTTTCCAGCCGCTCCATTGGAGACAGACATTATCACTTTGTATGTCATGAGGTTTTCTTGCGAATCGTCAACGTATTTTTTCTGAATATATCTCCACTCTCGTTTACGAGATTCACTTATTCCTAAGGTTCGAATATCATCCTCATAAGTGGGTACCTCTGTAAATAAAGGAACCTTTTTGAAGATATTTTTTTCAAAACGGCTGTCTTTGCCGTCACTTCCAATTCCATCTTTAGCCTCAGGGTGATCCTCATATAAAGCGCTAAGGTTGAAGCGTGTTTGTATCCAAATAGACTCCTGAATACTTCCGTAGCTCTCATGAGAAACCACCTTTTCTCTTATGGCCCTGAGTTCACTAAACGGAGAAAAAATGCCTATTTTACCGAAATCCTTTTGCTGGTCATAATAGCTTATTACTATTCCGCCCATTATGGATGCAGTGCTAAAATACTTGGAACTATTACTCTCATATTCAAGAATTTTAAAATGCTTGTTGTTAAGCATTTTCTCGTTCCAAGCCTTAGGAGTGCTTCCTGCATTGAACAAAAAACGGGCAGGGTGAATCAGTTCGACCTTGTCGGCAACTTCACAGGCTGCATCAATAAACTTATCATAAATCGGCGGGGCAAAACCCTTGTTATCACCTATTGTTCCATCCTGATAGGGCGGGTTTCCTATGATAAAATCGAACTTCATGCTGCCGTTTCTCCTTTTCCGAAACGCATTGAACTCAATGCTCTTGTTCTGACCCCGCCAATCATATATAAGGCAGGGGATATATTCTTCCGGATCGTCCTCTCTGGCACTGTCATCCATTCCGAAGATGTCGAAGATGGTCAACTGGTGGTACTGCTCATACAAGGCCCCTAACGGAATAGACCCCTTCAGGCCGTCCATCTGCCATAGGTTCCAGCTGATGACCTTGGCGATCTCTTCCAATTCCTGCTGAGTCGGCTGGCGTTTCCAACGTTCCTGCATATAGTCAATGTACGTGTGCAGCAGGTTTATCCGTGCGACCAGCAGGTTATCTCCCTGGTAC
The DNA here is from genome assembly GCA_017940105.1 of Mailhella sp. GTDB lineage: Bacteria > Desulfobacterota > Desulfovibrionia > Desulfovibrionales > Desulfovibrionaceae > Mailhella. The sequence goes on from JAGAZG010000214.1 coordinate 10,868, forward strand.
TCGTAGCCATATACAGCCTGAAATGCTCTCACCGTCCATTTCAGCCATTCCTCTTCTGTAGCCGTGTTCTCGTTCACGATCCGTAGCTTCCGGTCCAGAATGCCGATCCGATCCTTGATCGGAATGATCTCCCCCCTTGCCATGTCGTACCGGCTGACGAGGTAGGGGGCTTCTCCGCAGGTTATTTCCAAGCGAGGGGAGTCCACGTAGGTCTGCCATTGTTTTCGCTTCGGTATCTGTATCGGGGCTTCCGTTGGCGTCCACTCATGATCTTTAAGTTGACCGAATACATCTGCTCTGCCGAACCATTCTTCATCGATGTAGTTGTTCATCAAACAGCACACCCATGCAGGCGTGAATACTTCTGCTTTCTTCCGCGTGCGAAGCATCTGCTCGTCCGCGTTCTTCAAAATGCGAGGCTGGATGATGCAGCGTCCGGCGAAGCTTAATACCTGTTCTGTGATCTGACTCTTGATCCCGTAGCTCTCACCGCGATCCGCATAGCTGTCGGTAGCAAAGATGATGTTCTTCTTCGCACTTCGATCTGTGAGGAGCAAGGGGAGCACATCCCGTACAGGCCAGGCATTCGCTATAATCTCAATCGAAGCCATAGGTCGTTATAACTCCGTTAAGCCATGCTGAAAACTCGTTCGCTCATTTGATGGACGCTCGAAATATTCGTTGAAAAATTGGGCGAAGACCTTCTCAGCGGCTACAGTCTTGGACATTCCGCTCTCCTTGCAGAACTTTTCCAGCTGATCGTAGACCGGTGTTGCAAGCTTAATATTCAGTATCTTCGCATTCTTCTTTGCTCTAGGCATAACACAATCTCCTTCGAGGGCATCATCAAATCAACGGTATTCCCATTATAGTGTATTCTTGTTGTTTCGTCTACACGATACGGAAAGATAATCATAAAAAAGACGGAGAAGATGCGCCGGGGGAGTAAATATAGTGAGCCAGTCATTAACCTCCACATCATCTGATAATTCTGAGGGGAGCTCTATCTTTTTCAGTTTTTTTCATTGAAACGTGCCTTCATAAGCGTAGGAGAAAAATCCTTCGAGCATCAACTTGATGCCCTTACGAAATAGCCTATCATTCATCAGTATGATTTCATCCTCTACATCTTTGTCCTTTTTATCAATCTCCTTGCTTTTATCGATTTTGGTGTAATCTTTAAATTTACTCCTTTCGTAAGGCTTCTTTGCTGAAGAAAAGTTTTTATCGCTATTCGAGGATGCCGCCGGCAAGAAGAAAGCCGTCGCCGTCATATACGGCGGCAATCTGGCCTGGTGCCGGGGGTTCCTGCGCTTTGTGAAAGTGAGCGAGCATGCGTCCTTCTTTCAAGATGATGTCGGCAGGAACAGGCGCATGGCGGTAGCGCACCCTTAAAAATACCTCGCCAGGCCACAGATGTTCAGGAACCATGATGTTTAAGTCGCTGACGGTGCATGTTTCTGCATGCAACATTTCTTTGGATCCGACGATAAGCGTGTTGTCTTCGCGCCTGCGGGCCACAACGTAAAGCGGATTTTTCCATGCTATGCGCAGTCCGCGACGCTGGCCTTCGGTATATTGCCACAGACCCCTGTGCCGGCCGATGACGCGGTTTTCCCCGGCAAGAACAACGGGGCCGTCGCCAGGCAGTTCCAGGCCGGATTCCCGCTGGTTTTCCAGCCAGGCGCAATGATCGTCGTTGGGGATGAAGCAGATTTCCTGGCTTTCAGATGGCAGCGGGATGGGGTAGCCGCGTTCTTCCAGCCAGGAACGGGTTTCGGGCTTGGTTTTGTCAGCCAGCGGAAAAAGGCATGAGCGCAGTCTTTCCACCGGCACAAGCGCAAGAAAATAGCTCTGGTCCTTGGCAGCGTAAGATGCCGTTTTTAAAGCCGGACCGTAGACGGGATGATCTTCGAGGGAAGCATAGTGTCCCGTGGCGTACAGTCCGCCTGCGCGAAGAGCATGCCTGAGCAGAAGGCCGAATTTCATTGCGCGGTTGCAAAGCGCGCAGGGATTGGGCGTGCGCGCCTGCGCGTGGGCCTGCGCAAAAGGCTCAATGACGCTGCGGCGAAATTCTTCTGTGAGATCGACGGCTTCAAAGGGAATGCCAAGTTCGCCGCATAATCCGGCAAGCGCGGCTGCGGGGCCTTTTCCGGGAGTTGATGGCAAAAAAAGGGCATGCAGTGCAGATACCTCGTACCCCATTTCCCTGAGGGAAAGCAGGGCGTACAGGCTGTCGCTGCCGCCGCTTACGGCTACAGTGCATTTCATGCCCTGACTATGGCTTTTGATAAAAAAAAAGGCAAGTTCACTTGATGGACATGGCTGAAATCATGCAGGGAAAAGTGCGATCTCTCCAGGGAAAAAATTGTTATGCTATAAAGGCAAAAACAGAAGAAAAAACGATAATGATCGTGCCCTGTATTCCAATGAAAGCGTTATTGATTTTTCAGATGAAAAAATATATTTTAAAAAGAGAAACAATATTAGAAGGAGAAAAACATGATAAAGAAAATTTTACTTGCGGTAGACGGCTCTGAACTTTCTGAAAAAGCTGTTAATACCGTATGCGAGTTAGCATCCAAAGGCAGCTATAACATAATTTTGCTCAATGTCCTCGACCCGGTTTCCTGCCTTATCAATGGAGAAACCCGTGATGAAGTTAAAAAAGAGCTTTCTGCCAAGGGGATGGAAATACTGAAAAAATACCAGAAGCAAATTGAAGCAATGAATCTGGAATGCACGTTGAAGCAGGCTTTCGGCATGCCTTCGACGCAGATTCTTTACGTCGCACATGAAGAAAACGTTGATATGATCGCCATGGGCTGCCATGGTAAAAGCAGTTTTGCCGAGATTTTCTTGGGCAGTGTTTCTCAGCATGTGCTTGAGCGCTTTAATGGCGCTGTGCTGCTTATCCGTTAAATCTTCATGCACTGCAAAATGTTAAATTTGCAGTAGATGCAAATTGGCTCTTTGGATTATCCCGCCAAATTTGGCAAGGTGCGTGTGATGGCGTGTCTCATAGCCGGGATGGAATGTTAAAGTGTCTTGTTGAGTCAATATAAAAAAGAGCGGTTTGGGTGAACCGCTCTTTTTTGTGCCCGGAACATGTTAATCATAAAAGCCACCTGATATTAATGAAAAAAAAACGTTCGGTTATGTGTGCCAGGCAGCAAGCAGGGGCCATGCGTCCCTTGAGTGTTTTAAGTCCTGCGAGTATGATGAATGCAAAAGAGCGCAGGAGAACGAATGACACTTGATGAAGCGCTGAGCAAAACCGTGCTGGATAAGGATGACCTTGTCTTTCTGCTCGGACTGACCGACCCGCGCGACGTCCAAAGACTGCATGACGCCGCCTATGCCGCAAAATGCCGGCATGTAGGCAATGTGGCCTACTACCGGGGACTGATAGAATTTTCCAACATCTGCGTGAAAAACTGCCTGTACTGCGGCATTCGCCGTGGCAACGAGAATGTGCGCCGTTTTGACACGCCGCGCGAAGACATTCTTGCAATGGCCCGATGGTGCCATGAGCAGGGCTATGGTTCTGTCACATTGCAGTCCGGGGAGAGGACGGACGCCGCTTTTGCTGAGCATGTCGAAGGACTGGTGCGCGATATAAAGAAGATCGGCGGCGGAGGGCTCGGCATAACGCTTTGCGCAGGCGAGCAGAGCGAAGAAACATATCGGCGGTGGTTCGCCGCTGGCGCACACCGTTATCTTTTGCGCATAGAAACAAGCAGGCCAGAGCTTTATGCTGCGCTGCATCCCGGTGACGGCATGCATGTGTGGAAGAACCGTTATAACTGCCTGCGCGTTTTAGGAAAAATCGGCTACCAGGTAGGCACGGGCGTGATGATAGGCCTGCCTGGCCAGACCCTTGGCGACCTGGCAGACGATATCCTTTTCTTTCAAACGATAGACGCTGCCATGATCGGCATGGGACCTTATGTCGTTCATAAGGACACGCCAGTAGGTCAGGCTGTGCTCGCAAGCGGCGAAAACTCAGATGAATGCAGGCAGAAAAGGCTTCTGCTCGGCCTTAATATGATTGCGGTGACGCGCCTGGCATTAAAAGATGTGAACATAGCGGCGACCACGGCGCTTCAGGCATTGCACCCCGAAGGACGGGAACTTGGCCTGAAAGCCGGAGCCAACATCCTCATGCCCATTGTGACACTGCCGCGTTTTCGCAGGGATTATCAGCTGTACGAAGGCAAGCCATGCATAAATGAAAGCTCTGAAGACTGCCGCAACTGCCTTGAGCGCAGGGTACGCTCCGCAGGCGACTCTGTAGGCTGGGGCAGATGGGGGGATTCTCCGCATTTTGCAAGGTGCAGCCAGTAGCGCCTTGCGTTTGCCAGCCATTGCCAATGCGCATGGCTGGGCGTAGCATGAAAGCCATGAACTTTTTTGATAGCTTGAGCAATGGAGTCAGAATATGAAAAAACTGATGGCATGCCTTTTGCTGCTTGTCGCCGCCGCTCTTTCCGGATGCGCCGGGTCTTACTACAGGGGCGTTGACGGCAGCGGGGCATTTGTTTCTACTGTCAGGCCGGAGGTGGCCGTTATTCCAGCCGCTGGATTTGAAACGGTTTTTTCAGGCAGTACGTTATGCCTTGCAAAGCAAGGGGATGCGTTTATGGCGACTATTCCCGTACAGGTGTGGTATGGCCTTAGTGCAGGCACCGACAGGCAGCTTGCCGTTTTGCTTGCAGAATGCCCTGCGGAATGGAACTGGAACGTCAGTTCTCACGGCGCAGAATATCAGAAATACCGCCTGCTTCGCGAGATGCGCGGGGCAGATGCAGGCTCTCCTGACCTGTTCGTTTATATTCGCCCTGCGCGGCAGGACGCCTTTTCTGCCGCACTTGGCCAAGCTGCCTGGGCAGAAGACTGCCTTGTGGCCCGCTATGAATGGCTGAGTTCTGCAAACCATGTCAAGCTGGTGGTGGAATACAGAGAGCCTGCCACGGCTGCCGCTGAGGATCTTGTCATGGAACCCGCTGCGGTTTCGGCTTTTATCAGCCGTGCCCAGGCCTCATTTTCCAGGGAACGGCTGGATTCGAAAGAAAATGTCCAGCCAGGCCGGAGCATAAGTGCCAGGCTGCCGGATTCATCCCTGTCCGCCATGCTGGGGTCAGTCGTGCCCGTTATCCTGTTCCGGGGGTTATGACGGAATGGTTCCATAACGTTTTTACGGTTCGCTTGACAGCGCGGCCTTTCTTTTTGTATATAGATCAACTGCCTTGTTCGCCGTATTGTGTTGTCTGGCTGTGTGGCCTGACAGCGGCGGACCATCGACCATAAGGAGAATAAGTTTATGCGCAAAATGGAAACACTGCTGCTCCTTTCGCCGGAGCTGTCGGTGGAACAGCGCGAAACCATCCTGAGCACCATGGATGGCGTCGTCACCCGCGAGGGTGGTAAGATGCTTGCCGTGGATCAGTGGGGCATGCGCGATCTGGCCTATCCCGTCCGCAAGCAGATGCGCGGGTATTATGTTCGTCTTGAATATGCCGCGCCTTCTCAGCTCGTTGCCGAGCTTGAGCGCGTTCTTCGCATTACCGACGGAGTGTTCAAGTTCCTTACCGTAAAATTGGCAGACGCCGTCGAATCCGAGGAGGTTGCGTAATGGCTTTTCGTAAAAAGTTCGCCCCCCGCCGCAAGTTCTGCCGCTTCTGCGCCGATGCAGAGCTTAACCTTGATTACAAGAATCCAGACCTGCTCCGCGATTTTCTTACGGAGCGCGGCAAGATCGTAGCCCGTCGCATCACCGGCACCTGCGCCAAGCATCAGCGCGCGCTCACCACCGAAATCAAGCGTGCCCGCCAGATGGCTTTGCTCTTCTACACCTCTTCGCACAGCACCGAAGTGCTGAAGAAGTCCAATATCTAACGGCATAGGAGAATACGATGAAAGTTATCCTTCGTGCCGACGTGGAAAAGCTCGGCCACCTTGGCGACATCGTGAATGTCAAGAACGGCTATGGACGCAACTTTCTGCTGCCGCAGAAGCTGGCCAGCCTTGCCACCCCGGCCAACATCAAGGTTTTTGAACTGGAGCGCAAAAAGCTGCAGGCCCGCATGGATGCGCTTCGCGCTTCTGCTTCTGAACTTGCCGCCAAACTTGAAGGCGTCGTGGTGACCATCGCCATGCGCGTGGGTGAAAACAACAAGCTTTACGGTTCTGTCACCCCCGCCATGATTGGCGACGCCCTGGCCGGCATGGGCATCGAAGTCGATCGCCATCGCCTGCTGCTTGACGGTTCAATCCGTACGCTTGGCGAGCATGCTGTCCGCGCTCGTCTGCATCCCGATATCGTGCCCTCGTTCACGGTGAACATCGTGTCCGAAGACAAGCACACTGCAGAAGAGCCTGCTGCTGAAGAAGCTCCCGCTGCCGAAGCAGAAGCTCCCGCAGAAAACGCTTAACTTTTTCTGATCATGCCTGGTCAGGACATATCCGTCAGTGAAGCCGCCGCCCCCTCCGGGAGCGGCGGCTCACGCATGGTTCAGCGCCGCAGGGCAGATGTTGCGGAACGTGCGCGCGACGATCTGCAGCGACGGGTTCCCCCTCACAGTGAAGAAGCGGAGCAGGCTGTCCTCAGCGGCGTTTTTCTGCGCCCGGACCTGCTTCATGAAATCATCGACGAAATCAGCCCGGCAGATTTTTACCTGCCTGCCAACAGAATCATTTTCGGCGCTTTTGTTTCTCTGTATTCCCAGAACAGCCCTGTTGACGAAGTTACGGTCTTTGACTGGCTGAACAGTCACGGTCAGCTTGAAGACGCCGGGGGCGGCGCTTACATAGCCGATCTCAGCGGTGCGGTGGTAAGCGGGGCTAATGCCGTGCACTGGGCAAAGATAGTGCGCGACAAATCAATGCAGCGCGCCCTTATTGACGCTTCTGCGCAGATCATCAGCAACTGCTATGACGCTTCAAAGGACGTTCCTGAACTGATAGACGAATCGGAACGCTCCATTTTTGCCATTTCTGAAAGGGCCAACAGCAAAACGTTTTCAAGCAGCGGCGAGCTGGTGAGATCAGTGTTCGACCAGCTTCTGGAGCGCTACAATAATAAGAGCCTGACCACGGGCGTTCCCACCGGCTATCATGGCCTTGACAAGATGACCGGCGGCTTGCAGCCCACAGATCTCATTATCATCGCAGCAAGGCCATCCATGGGCAAGACGGCTTTTGCCCTGAATGTGGCCATGCGGGCTGCCATGGCGGCGGGTTCATCCGTCGCGGTGTTTTCGCTTGAAATGAGCAAAGAATCACTGATGGACCGCATGCTCTGCGTGTGGGGCAAAGTGGAGCTTTCCCGCGTGCGCCGCGGCTTTCTTGAGGACGACGACTGGGCCAGGCTTTCTGCCTCGGCAGACGCGCTTTCACGCGCCAAGATTTATATTGACGATACTGCCGGACTTTCTCCTCTCATGCTGAGAGCCCGGTGTCGGCGGCTTAAGGCGGAGCATGGGCTTGACCTTGTCATTGTCGATTACCTTCAGCTCATGCATTCTGCAAGAAATGACTCCAGAGAACTGGAAATTTCTGATATATCCAGAAATTTAAAGGCTCTTGCAAAAGAACTTAAGGTCCCGGTGATTGCCCTTTCGCAGCTCAACCGAAAGGTTGAGGAACGTACGGACAAGCGCCCCGTGCTTTCTGATTTGCGCGAATCCGGAGCCATAGAACAGGACGCCGACGTCATCATGTTCATCCATCGTGAAGATGCCTACCATAAGAAAAATGACCGGCCAAAAACCGGCATAGCTGAAATCATCATCGGCAAGCACAGAAACGGCCCAACCGGAACGGTCGAGCTTTCGTACCGTCCGGAGTACACGGCTTTTGAGGAGCTTGACACCATGTATTATGATTCCCCCCAGCCGGAGATGACTGAACAGCCTAAGGGATGATGCGTTCTGGAAAGAGTGCTGGTGATTTTAGCTGCGTTTCTACCATAAGGGGAAGAGCAACATGCCTTTTTATACCATGAACGAGCTTCTGGCCATTGATCCGGCTGCCGATTGGTGCATCGGCCATTTCAACGTGCATAATTACACGACCCTGGGCGGAGTGATCAGAGCGGCTGAAGAGACGAGGTCTCCGGCCATACTTGCGCTTGGGGCGCAGGCATACCGCCATATCGGCATGGAAAACATCATAGCCCTGTGCCGTTCGGCTGCAGAGCAGAGCTCCGGCAAGTTTGCGCTGCATGTGGATCATGCGCGCGACCTCAAACTGATAGGAAAAGCCCTGCGCCTGGGCGTTTCTTCCGTCATGTTTGACGGATCGTCGCTGCCGTTTAAAGACAACATACGCATGACCCGCGAGATGGTGCAGATGGCCCATGATTACGGTGCCAGCGCAGAAGGAGAGGTGGGCGAAGTTCCCATGCCTGGCGGAAGCAGAGATGACATCATGTATACGGATCCCGATCAGGCGGCAGAATTTGCCGAAAAAACCGGCGTGGATTTTCTTGCCGTTTCACTTGGATCTATCCATGGCATGAAGACTTCTTCCATGGATCTGGATCAGGAGCTTCTAAAAAAGCTCCGTTCCATTGGTGTTCCCCTGGTTCTGCACGGGGCGTCAGGTGTAACGGAAGATGCCATAAGAAAAGCTACGCGCAATGGGCTGCGCAAGATCAATATCAATACGGCACTCAAGGGCGCTGCTGTCAGCCGCATTCGCGAACGGCTTGCCCAGGATCCTGATTGCGATCTTTTGCCGCTTTTGGAAAGCGGACGAGAAGGGGTGCGCGCATTGGCCGCGCACTATATGGAGCTGTTTGGGTCAGCCGGACGGCTTGAAGGATGCCGGGTTTCAGAAAATACGCTGCCGGAGCATATGCTGCAGGGCGAATAGCCTTTCTGTCTGGAGCGGCCATGAAGATCATCTGCATAGGCAATCTGTTTTTAGACCGCGTGTACCGCGTGCCAGAACTGATGCTTCGTCCATGCAAGGTCGCGTCGTCAAGCGTAGTCAGAAGGGGCGGGGGACCTGCGCCTACAGCTGCAATTGCAGCCGCTCGCATGGGCATGCCAACCTCTTTCTGGGGGCGCATTGGCGATGATGCCGAAGGCCAGTGGCTTATGCAAAGCCTGGCGGTGCGCGGCGTGGATGTCTCCGGCATGGTTGTGTGCCCGCGTTCAAGCACGGCATGTTCCGTCATAATGGTCGATCCTTCTGGCGAAAGGCAGATCCTCGCGTATACAGATCCGGCCATGGACGCCGGCATCGACAAGCTGCCTCTTCATGAGATTGACAGTGAAACCTTCATATTAAGCGACATGCGCTGGCTTTCTGTCATGCCGCAGGTGATGGACATCGCCGCCAGAAAAAAAATCCCTGTGCTGCTTGATGTGGATGTGGTTTCTGACGACCGGCGCTATATGGAATGCGTGGAAAAGGCTGATTATGTCATATGCGCAGACCTCGGCCTTAAAAAACTTGCCGGATGCGAAGACACGCATGAGGCCCTGCTGAATCTTGGAGCAAGATGCAGGGGCATTGTGGCCGCAACGCAGGGTGACAAAGGCTCGTTATGGAACCTGGACGGCAAGATCGTTCATGTACCTTCTTTTCCTGTGCTTGTTGCGGACAGCACAGGGGCCGGCGATGTCTTTCACGGCACGCTGGCCGCAGGACTTGCGAAAGGGCTGGGCATTCTGGATTCTGCCGGCAGGGCGTCCGCTGCATCTTCGCTGCTTTGCCGCAACGGGAGGGGGTGGGATGGAATCCCTTCGCTTGATGAAGTCAGGCGCTTTATGGCTAAGGAGAAAAAACAGTGAGGCCGAGCCAGATTTTTTAAGATTGTTTTTTAAAGAACAAGCAATGACCGTAAGAACTGCTTTTCTGCAATAAAGCACAGCGCCATACTGAGTTACTTCATCGATTCAAGAAAAGACCTGCAAAAAATATGCAGCCTTGTATATGCAAAAATGCATATGATGTGAAAAAAAACAACAAACGGTGAGCAATAAGAATTTACAACATTGCAAAAAAGTTGTGTAGTCCTGACAGGAAATTTTATAATTTAGTGATTTGTTGGATAAATATGATTCTATTGAATTTTGGCATGGATATTGCAAAGAATGTACAGTTTGTTCCGTCCGCATAAATCGTTATTGCGACTGGTATTGACACATTTTTAACAATGTCAATACAAGACCAATCATTTGCGTAAGACTGTGCCGCTTGCCTTTTTGTCAGGCGGACACCTGCGAATGAAATAAACTGGAAGTTGATATTTATTTCCCATACCGGGAATAAATATATTTGGCGTCAAGGGTACTTTTTTATGTTTTTTCATTAATTAAGGAGATGTTATGAAAAAACTTGGTGTGTTCTTCCTTTCCATGTGCATGGCTACCGGCTGCCTCGCCAGCAATGCAATGGCTGCTAAGTACACCCTTCAGATTCAGACCGCTCTGACCAACTCCTCCATATACATGAGGACGCTGGAGCGCTTCAAGGCCAACGTGGAAAAACTTTCCAAGGGCGACCTCGCTGTCGAACTGCTGGCTGCCGGCGCTATCGTGAAGCCTTTTGAAATCTACGGTGCAGTGAGCGAAGGCCTTGTCAATGGCGGCATGGCCTGGACCCATTACAACTCTGGCCTCAACCCCGCTGGCACGCTGTTCTCCGCTCCTTGCGGCGGCATCGGCTACGGCCTTGACCAGGCCAGCGTCATGGCCTGGATTTTTGAAGGCGACGGCGGCAAGCTGCTCAACAGATACTATCAGGAAGCCTGCAAGCAGGACATCGTTGCTTTCGCTGTCCTTCCCATGGGTCCCGAAGCTTTCGGCTGGTTCCATAAGACCTACACCACCCTCGAAGAAATCAACAAGCTGAAGTTCCGCTGCCCTCCGGGAGTGCCTGCTGAAATCTTCCACGAAATGGGCATGCCTGCCGTTTCCATGGGCGGACCAGACATCATTCCTGCCGCTCAGAAGGGCGTTATTGACTGCGCAGAATGGATCGCCCCCGCCGAAGACATCGCCATGGGCTTTGACCAGATCTGGAAGCACCTGTATCTGCAGGGACTGCATCAGGCTCTTTCCATTGGTGACGTTGTCATCAACAAGACCTGGTACAATAAGCTGCCTGAAGATCTGCGCAACATCCTTGATGTCTGCCTGAAGCTCTGCGTGGTTGACCAGAACAACATGAACATCAAGCTGCACTCCGAAGCTCTCAAGAAGATCGTGGAAGGCGGCGTTGTTCTCGATCAGACTCCTCCCGAGTACTACAATGCCTTCATGAAGGCTACCCGTGCCGTGTTTGACCGCTATGCTGCCAAGGACGCCTTCTTCAAGGAAGTCATGGATAACGAGATCGCCTGGGCCAAGCTGACGGTGCCTTTCCAGATGCGCGCCAACGGCCTGTTCTACACCCTTGGCAAGACCGCCATGGATGAAGGTCTCATCACTGACTACAAGAAGTAGTTCAACCTGTGTCATAAGTTAGCCTTTGAGCCGGAGGAAGGCTTGCCTTCCTCCGGCTTTTTGGAGGAAATATGGGATACACCTATGAACAGGCCATGGCACAGGTGCCAGCTGGCGCTCATAAGGTAATTAATTTTTTTGACGGGCTGAGCGGCTTCATCGGCAAGTCAGCGTCATGGCTTTGCGTGCCTATGATCGCCTTTCTGATTTGTGAGGTGTTCCTGCGCTATGGCTTTAACAAGCCAACAGTGTGGGCCAATGACCTCACCGTGCTCTGCTACGGCATCATGTACATGCTGGCCTCGCCCTTCTGCCTGCGCGACGGCGGGCACGTGCGCACTGACTTTTTTTACCATACATGGTCCGTGCGTGCCAAGGCCATCTCTGACATGGCGCATTACATACTGCTTTTCTATCCGGCTCACATTATCTTTTTGTATGTTGGGTGGAAATATTTTGCCAGCTCTTTTGCCAAGCTTGAATCTTCTCCCGAAAGCAGCTGGGGCATGTGGATCTGGCCAGCCAAGGGCGCAATCGTCCTTTATATCATCCTTACGATGACGCAGGGCCTCTCTGAGGTCTTAAAATGCTGGTATCGTTTTAAAACCAAAGTGGATCTGTGGCATGACTGCCCCGAGGCTGACGTGCATGACTTCTCCACGGCGGAATGCAAGCCAGAGGCATAAGGAGTCGCGCAATGTCACATAACGAAATGCTTGCCATGCTGTCGCTCGTCGGCATGTTCGGGCTGTTCTGCTTCGGCTTCCCGATCGCCTATACAATGCTTTTCGCCGGCGTGGTTTTTGGTTTTCTTGGCATAGGGTGGAAGCTGGTTTCCTACCTGCTCACGGTGCAGTTTTACCAGGTCATGAACGACTCGGTCATGGTGGCCATCCCCTTCTTCCTGGTCATGGGCTACCTTCTTGAAGGCGCAGGCCTGATGGAAAGGCTGTTTTCTGCTTTCCAGAAGCTCTTTGCCAAGCTGCCAGGTTCTCTTTACATGGCCGTTATTTCCACCGGTACGCTCTTTGCCGCAGCCACGGGCATCGTTGGGTCTTCTGTGAACCTGCTTTGCGTCATGGCCGAACCAACAATGCGCAAGGGCGGCTACGACGTGCGCATGGGTGCTGGCTCCATAGCCGCTGCCGGAACGCTGGGCATCCTTATTCCGCCGAGCATCATGCTCGTCGTGCTTGGCCCCATGGTTGGCGTGCCCGTTACCGACCTGTTTGTGGCAGCCGTGCCTCCGGGGCTTCTGCTGGCATCCCTGTACATCCTTTATTCTCTGGTCAAGTGCTCCATCTGGCCTAAATATGGTCCGCCGCTTCCGCCAGAACTGCGCCCGTCATCCGGAGCAGAAGTGGTGAAGGAACTGTTTGTCGGCGCCATTCCGCTGCTGCTGCTCATCCTTTCGGTGCTCGGCAGCATCATGTTCGGCCTTGCCACGCCAACCGAAGCTTCGGCATGCGGCGCATTCGCCTCCATCATCATGGTTATCTGCTACCGCAAGTTCACGTGGAGAAGCTTTGCCAAGGCCATGTATGACACCGCCAAGATGTCGGCCATGATTCTTATCATGATCGCATCCTGCAACTTCTTTGGCGCTGTGTTCTCCCGCCTGGGCGGCGCAACGTACCTTTCCAACGTGCTCCTGAGCATGAACGTGGCCCCAATGGTCATGCTGTGCATGATCCTTGTGATCATCTTCTTCATGGGCTGGGCCATGGAATGGATACCCATCGTGCTTATCCTTATCCCTCTGCTTCTGCCTGTCGTGGACGCCATGGGATATGACAAGCTCTGGTTCTGCATGCTCGTCGCCGTGACGCTGCAGACTTCCTGGCTCTCTCCGCCGGTGGCGCTTTCTGCCTACTTCATCAAGGGCGCCTTGCCGCACTGGAAGCTCACTGACATCTACGCCGGCATGTTCCAGTATATTTGCTGCCAGCTTGTTGGCGTCGGGTTGATTATCGCTTTCCCAGAAATCCTTACCCTGCTTGCCAGACTTATCAATTAGGCAAAAAACAATGCGTGCCTTTCACGTCAAGACGCTTATGCTAGGGCTTGCCGCCGCCATGCTGCTTTATGCTGCACCGGCTGCTGCAGGTCCGGTGTTGCTCGATGGGTTTGAGCATGGCGCACCTAAAAGCGACATAGCTGCCCGCCCCGGCGCAGCTGCCGGCGAAGAGGCCTTTAAAGACGAACTCTTCTTAAAGGGTGTGCAATGGGCTGGATTTGCCTGGACGGCTCAATGTCATTTTCAAAATGACAAGCTGACGGGGGTCACGCTTTATTCTGCCTATTCGCGCGAATTGCTGTCGCATGTGACGGCCTATCTGAAAGGTCATAAGTTTCAGCCCTTGGGCATGGTCGTCGATGACAAGGCTCTTGACATGATCAGCCTGGTAAAACTGGGCGGCATTGAGGCCTTTCAAAAGCGTTTTCGCGAGCTGGTCAGCGCAAAGGTGCCGGAAAAAATCAGCTATAAATGGTTTGACACGCAGAAAATTCCCGCAAATCTTCTGGAAGATGCAGCATCTCTTGGTCAGCTTCTCATGCTGGTTCCAAAAGATACGCTGCAGATAGACGTTACCCAGAGTGCAAGCGGCGAAAAATTGGAGAACAGCATGCTGAGCCTTCAGTTTTCTTATCCTGTCTTAGACGAGATCAGCAAGAAATAGGCGCAGGCTGTCTACCTAAAGAAAAAAGAGGATATGCAATTTTGCATATCCTCTTTTTTCTTGATCTGCAAAATTTTGGAACTGCCTGATTTCGTTGGCGGTAAGGGGTATGCAGAACAGCATATATGCAAAATTGCATATACTTAATTTTTTAAATATTATAACTCTGTGAAATTATAATAAAAATAAAAAAGTTAGATAGCAATGAGTCCGTTGATTCAAAATTGAAGTATAAAAGTTGAAGATATAGTTGGGCGTTTTATTTGGATTTTTAAATCAGTATCAATTTTTGGCATGGAAATTGCATTAAAGAAGACAGGTTAGGACGCATTCCCTAAAGCAGAAGCGAAGGGGATGCTAACATAAAGAAACAAACCTTTTTACCCAAGGAGAGCGCCATGAGCGTTACCGAATACATGAATCCGGAACAGTGCGCCTGCCATTCCCCGCAGGAAGACCGCATCTTTGCGAAGAGCAGGCACGAAAAAGACAAGTACGAAGACACCCACAAGCGTGTGTTCAAGATGATCGAGCGGTTCGACGGACAGACCCCTGTCATCGACGTTGAGCGCGCTCTGTACTTCACCCAGTCCATGGCCAAGACCGAAGGACAGCCCCTCGTCCTGCGCTGGGCCAAGGCTCTGATGCACATCGCCAAGAACATCAGCGTGTCCATCGACGAAGACCAGCTTCTGCTTGGCCGCGCCGGCAGCAAGCTCGGCCGCTATGGGATCCTCTATCCTGAACTCGACGGTGACTTCCTTGACATCGCCGTGCGCGACCTGCCCACCCGTGAGCAGTCCCCGGCTACCATTTCTGCTGAAGACGCCAAGATCGTCATGGAAGAGATCGCCCCTTACTGGAAGGGCAAGACCTATCATGAAGACCTCAACAACGGCCTCCCTGAATGGGTGCATAAACTGACCTATGTTGATCCCGAAGGCCTGATCTCCCGCTTTGTCGTCAACGAAACCTCCTCTTTCCGTTCTTCCATCCAGTGGGTGCCTGACTACGAAAAGATTCTTGTCCGCGGCTTCAACGGCATCAAGGCCGAAGCCCAGGCCAAGATCGATGCACTCGACATCGACAGCCCTGTTGCCCAGGCTGAAAAGAAGCCCTTCCTTGACGCCATCATCCTCGTGTGCGACGCCATCGTTCTCTGGGCTCACCGCTATGCCGAAGAAGCCCGCCGTCAGGCTGCTGCCTGTGCCGATCCCGTCCGCAAGGCCGAGCTGCTGAAGATGGCCGAAGTTGCCGACAAGGTTCCTGCCGAACCCGCCACCAACTTCTACGAAGCCGTGCAGTCCCAGTGGTTCACCCAGATGTTCTCCCGCATCGAGCAGAAGACCGGCACGACCGTTTCCAACGGCCGCATGGACCAGTACCTGTATCCTTTCTACAAGAAAGACATCGAAGCCGGCGTGATCACCGAAGAATCCGCCATGGAGCTTCTTGAATGCATGTGGGTCGGCATGGCTCAGTTCATTGACATGTACATCAGCCCACAGGGTGGCGCTTTCAACGAAGGCTACTCTCACTGGGAAGCCGTGACCGTCGGCGGACAGACCCGCGAAGGTACGGACGCCACCAACGACCTCACCCACCTCTTCCTGCGCTCCAAGAGAGAGTTCCCCCTGCATTATCCGGACCTCGCTGCCCGCGTGCATGCTCTTTCTCCCGACGATTATCTGTATGACGTCGCCGAAACCATCAAGTACGGCTCCGGTTTCCCCAAGCTCTGCAACGACGAAGAAGTTGTTCCTCTGTACGCTTCCAAGGGCGGCACGTTTGAAGAAGCTCTCGACTACGCCGTTTCCGGCTGCACCGAGACCCGTATGCCCAACCGTGACACCTACACCTCCGGCGGCTGCTATGTGAACTTTGCCGCTGCCCTTGAAATGTCTCTCCGCCAGGGCAAGATGAAGAAGTACGGCGACGATCAGCTCGGCATTGCCACTCCTGATCCTCGTACCTGCAAGACCTGGGATGAGTTCTTCGATATCTACAAGCAGCAGCATGAATTGTTCCTGCGCGCCTGCTTCACCCAGCAGCTCATCGTGAACAAGACCCGTGAACGCCATTTCGCCGCCCCCATGCTCTCCGCCATGCATGACCTCTGCATGAAGCACTGCCTTGACCTGCATACCGAGCATATTCCGGAAGGCGCTGACTTCGGCTACTATGAATTCATGGGCTTCGGCACCGTCATTGACTCCCTCTCCGCCATCAAGAAGCTTGTTTTTGAAGACAAGCGCGTCACCATGGACGAGATCATCAAGGCTCTTGATGACAACTGGGTCGGCCACGAAGCTCTGCAGCAGCTCGTCAAGTCCTGCCCCTGCTACGGCAACGACAACGACTACGCCGACGCCATTGGCAAGGAACTCGACCGCATGTGCGTTGAGTACACCTACAAGTACAACAAGGATCTCGGCATCAACAACGACGTGCGCTACGTGCCTTTCACCTCGCACGTTCCTTTCGGCAAGGTTGTGGGCGCTACCCCGAACGGCCGTGTTGACTGGTTCCCGCTGTCCGACGGTTCTTCCGCCTCCCATGGCGCCGACATCAACGGACCTACCGCCATCCTTCTTTCCAACTTCAAGACCAAGAACTATGGCTTCCGCAACCGTGCTGCCCGCCTGCTGAACATCAAGTTCACGCCCAAGAGCGTTGAAGGCGAAGCCGGCACCGAAAAGCTGGTCGACTTCATCAAGACCTGGCGCGACCTCAAGCTGTGGCACCTGCAGTTCAACGTGCTCAACCAGGAAACCCTGATCGCCGCCCAGAAGGATCCTCAGAAGTACCGCAACCTCATCGTCCGCGTGGCTGGATACAGCGCCTACTTTGTCGACCTGTCCCCAGATCTTCAGAACGACCTGATTGCCCGTACTGACCACGACACCATCTAACCAGCGCTTATCAGGGGGGAGGCATAACCCTCCCCCTGCGCAGAATACTTTAGTCGCCGTTAGCATTTCTCCCTTTTTGCAGGAGTGCGCTTTATCCCTCCGGCGGCGGGTTTTCTCTTGAAAAGTATCGCCGTTTCGGCGATACTTTTGTTTTGCACGCATTTTTTAGGCATCCACCAGGAGTAGGCATGAGCACATATGAAGATAGAAAAGTGAAGGGACTGGTCTTCAACATACAGAAGTATTCCGTTCACGACGGCCCGGGCATAAGAACAATAGTGTTTACCAAGGGCTGTCACCTGCGTTGCCGCTGGTGCAGCAACCCCGAATCGCAGTCGCCAAAGCCGCAGATGGCTTTTAATCCAGGGCGCTGCATTTCTCCTGCAAAGTGCGGCTACTGCATCCCTGCCTGCCCCTATGGTTCCATAAAGGATCAAGGCGGCAACCTAGACATAGACTGCACGCATTGCGCCGATTGCACGACGTTTGACTGCGTGAAGGCCTGCCCGGCCAAGAGCCTCATCGTGTACGGCGAAGAGCGCACGGTTGAAGATGTTCTTAAAGTTGTCGCTCAGGATGCCATGTTTTATTCACGTTCCGGCGGAGGCATGACCATTTCTGGCGGAGAACCTCTGTATCAGGGCGAATTTGCCGTTGCACTGCTTCGTGAAGCTCGCCGCCGCCGCATTAAAACAGCCATTGAATGCTGCGGCTGCATCCCATGGGAGACGCTTGATGCCGCAGCCGAACATCTCAACAACATTCTTTTCGACGTCAAGCATACAGATACCGAAAAGCATAAGTGGGGCACCGGTGTCGGAAACGAGCTCATTCTTTCCAACCTTCACAGGCTCCTTTCAAAATATCCTGATAAGCCGGTTCTCGTGCGCACGCCTGTGATCCCTGGCTTTAATGACGATGATGAAACTGCAAGGGCAATTGGCCGCCTGCTGAAAGGCTATGCGAATGTTTCTTACGAAGCACTGCCGTATCATCGGCTCGGGACGCAAAAGCACATGTTTCTTGGGCGAGAATATCTGATGGGTGACGTGTCCCTGCCTGCCGGCAGGGCAGAAAGAGTGCAGGCTATTGTTGACGAAGAGCGCGGAGTAAAGTAAGTTGATTAAAGCGTCCGCATGAGGCGGAGGCTGTTTTTTGTCAGCGTCATTTTTAGGGATCATTTGCCTAGCGATCCGATCCCGTTCCAGTGAACGATATACAGGGGTTTTTTATGAAGATCATTGATTTTCGTTTCAGGCCGCATACCGAGGCCATCCTCAATGGCATCAAGAACAGCGCCATGTTCAAGGCCAGCAGTGAAGCCAGCGGCTTTGACAAATGGGTGCCGCAGCCTTTGGATCAGATCGTCGCAGACCTTAAGGCCCGCGGCGTTGAAAAATGCGTCATCACTGGCCGTGATTGCCATTGCACCTATGGCTCTAAAGACAATAACGGCAGCGTGCTTGAATTTTGCAGGGCTTACCCCGATATGTTCATTGGCTTCTGGGGCATTGATCCCCATGAAGGCATGGATGCTGTCCGCAAAATCGAAAAGGTCGTGCATGAATACGGCATGAAAGGCATCGCCACTGATCCTTACCTCGCTCACCTTACTCCGTGCGCGGCAAAGTATTATCCTTTGTATTCCAAATGCTGCGAACTAAACATCCCCGTGTTCATTACCATGGCTCCGCCGCCTCAGGTTCCTGATGCGGTCATGGCGTATACTGATCCGCGCGACGTTGATATCGTGGCCAAAGATTTCCCTGACCTTAAGATTATCATGAGCCATGGCGGCTATCCTTTTGTGCATGAAGCTATTTATGCCTGCTATCGCAACAAGAATGTCTACATGGATATTTCTGAGTATGAAGCAGCGCCCATGTGCGAAACCTATTTCAACGCCATGAAATCCATGATCGCCGACAAAGTGCTCTTTGCCAGCGCCCATCCTTTTGTGGACCAGCGTGACTGCCTGGCCACTTACCAGGCTGCGGGCCTTCCGGCAGACGTGAGCGAAAAGATCATGTACAAGAACGCCTGCAAGGTTCTTGGCCTTGACTGCGGATGTGCCTCTTCCGGCGCTGCTTCTTCTGTCGCTGACCAGCTCCGTGGTGTGTCTGAAGACAAGCTGCGCAGCCTTGTTGCCTCTATTCTGCAGAGCTCGCTTAAGTAAGTTTCAGGCTTTTTTTACTGTTGAACTAAAGAGCCGCCCGAAAGGGCGGCTCTTTGCGTAGACAGCCGCAAGGTCGCAATAATTAACTCTCTTGGTTATGTTGCTCATGTTCCCAGTCTTCTGTTTTGGACTGGCTGCCTTTAGCCTGGGATAAGGCTCCTGGCGTGCATCCGTACGTTTTTTTGAATACGGTAATGAAAGAAGAAATGGAGCTGTAGCCGCAGGACAGAGCTGCATTTGTCACGCTGCTGCCTTCTTCTATCATGTCTCGGGCATGATCCATTTTTGCTTTTTGCATCCAGCGGCCAAATGTCATTTTGGTTTCCCTCACAAAAAGCCTTGCCAGCGTTTTTGACGACAGTCCCAGCTCTTTGCTCCAGTCTTCAAGCGAAAAGTTGTTGTCGATATTGTTGACGATGTCGGAGCATATTTTTTGTAGCCTTCTGTCGTGCGGCATGACTAGAGACGACTGGATTTCTTCGCTTCTCTTAATGGTTTCCCACAGGGCAAGACCTATTCTGCGGTCTGCTTCAAGGGCAAGATCAAGATGCCATTCTTCGACCGCAAAAATAAGTTCCCGCAGGAGAGGGGTAAGTGGGATAGTTTGCATCCGGTAGAAGCGCTCCTGATTTTTAAAGACAGATTCATCAATGAAAATGGTACGGTTGTTTGAGGTCTCCAGCAGATAAAAATCATGGGTGATTCTTGGCGGTATCCAGACGCATTGCCTGTTGTTGACAAAATATGTGCCGCTTGAAGATTCAAAAACTCCGCTGCCTGTTGCGACAACGGCAAGTTCCGCCCATGTGGGATGCGAGTGCCATGTCGTCCATACTCCCTGGGGTTGGTTCCGATTAAAGGTAAAAAGAAAATCCCTTTGATTGATGAATCCTGGCTGCCAGTTTCTTGGGTTCCAGTAATATTTTCGGATTTCACTCATGATATTTCCTCGGGAACAGGCAAAAGGTTATATCCAACCCTTAATTATTTTAAGCATACTCTTTTCAGGGCTCATAAGGCAAGCTGCTGCATTTTTGGTCTATAAACCTCACCATTTACAAA
>JAGAZG010000215.1 GCA_017940105.1 Mailhella sp.
CAGAATGTGGCAAAAGTGACGGCCTTTGAACTGTATTTGCGGGCCTGATTGGAAGACTGGGCTGAAATGCCTGCCACAGCCTCCCAGAGTTTCTGCATGCGGCTTTCTGCCTGGCAGCTTTTAATGGTTTCCAGTCCGTTGACCATTTCTACAAGCAGGGCATTTTTCTGCATGCTGTGGTGATAGCTTTTTTCTGCGCTGCGCTTTGCCTGCATCTGGTAGTAAATGCCGACAATGAGCAAGACAGGCATGGCTGCCAGGGGAATGAAGGCCACAGGTCCGCCTATGAAGAAAAGCAGGGCGAAGAACAGTGCGAGAAAAGGCAGGTCGATAAGCGCGAGAAAGGTAGACGAACTGAAAAATTCCCGCATGGACTCAAATTCCCGCAGGTTGTTTACCAGAGCTCCTGTGGATTCCGGCTTGGAATCAAGCCTCATCGACAGCACTTTGTCGATCAGAATGCTGGAGAGCACCACGTCGGCGTTGCGGCCCGCAAGATCCACGAAATGACTTCGGAGATTGCGCAGTATGTAGTCGAATAAATACGCTATGCCCACGCCTGCCGCCAGAACCCACAAGGTTTCATACGCGTTGTTGGGAATGACCCTGTCATACACGTTCATGACGAACAGTGATGAAGCTACCGCAATGGTATTCACCACAATGCTGGCGATGGCAACATGTCTGTAAATGGGGCCATAGAAACGCAGCACATCCCAGAACCAGCGTTTGCCGTGCTTGAGCTTGACTTCTTTTGTCCTGTTGTCTGTGCGGCTTTCCAGCGCGCCGAAAACGGCATATCCGGAATATTCCTTTTCAAGATGCTCACGCGGCATGCTCTGCGCATTTTCGCCAAGCTCCGGCATGATTACCTTGACGCTGCTTTCATTGTATTCTGTCAGTACGCAGGAATGGTCATTTTTTAGAATAAGGATGCATGGCAGGGTGAGCGGAGAGATGCTTTCAATTTTGGGGCGGTACATCACGCTGCTCTTGAGACCGGCCCGTTCGGCAGAGCGCAGGCAGGCAGCCGCGCTTATCTTATCTGCCCCGGCAAGTCCGGCAAGGAGATATTGCGGAGATACGTGTATGCCTTTCAGGCGGATGAGCGTTGACAGGCTGCGCAGGAGGGGGGGCATGAAATCCACATCAGAAGGGCGCAGAGGCGCTGTGCCTCGCTTTTGTTCTGTGGATGCGTTTGTTTGAGACATGATAATCCCTTATGAAAAGATGGTCGATCCGGCTTGCGGGACAAGGGAGAAGGCAATTTTGCCGGACTGGCAAAATTCAGCCTTGCAGAGCCAATATATGGAGTTTAAAGGGAAGATGCAAAGTATTCTTTAATATATGATCTTTTTTTGAGAGTTCGTACTCTTATGGGATTGCCTGAGGCAAAATAAAACGATAGACCTGCGCCTTGCAGGAACGGCATGACATGCAGTATGCCGCCTTGCAGAGCGGAGGAATGAAGTGTGGAAAAGTTTTTAAAGGGGGCAGCTCTTTGCGCGGCTTCGGCCCTGGCATGGGCAATCAGCGGACCGCTTTCGCGCCTGAGCTTTGCGGAAGGCGTTTCACCAGGAACGGTTGCCTTCTGGCGCGTAGCTATTTCTGGCGCGTGCTTTCTTGTGCATGCCCTGGCACTGCGGCATCCTTTTCCTTCCCGGCGGAATATGGCGTATCTCATGCTGTTCGGGCTGGGCAATGTTTCTGTCTTCTTCCTGTCTTTTCAGCTGGCTATTAAAAAAAGCGGCAGTGCATTGGCCACGGTGCTGATGTTTACGGCTCCCATATGGGTTGCGATATTCTCCAGAATCATTTTTCAGGAAAGCATCGACAGGGCAAAGCTTACCGCCATACTTACAGCGCTTTGCGGCGTCGTGCTCGTATGCTTTTCCGGCGGAAGCCTTGGCGGCGACATTTCGTATGTAGGCCTTGGCTCTGGTATCGTGTGCGGCCTGTTTTATGCCTGCCAGTTTATTTTTTATTCCTGGTGGAAAGGGCATTTTTCCACAGCCGTTTTATTTGCCTTTACATTTTTGCCTGCAGCTGCCGTGCTGGCATGCTTTGCAGATTTTCAGCCCATCAGCATGGCGGGATGGATTGGCATTGCCGTGCCTGCCTTTCTTTCTACATATGCGGCGTACTACATGTATGGACAGTCACTGTTCTATCTCACGCCTGTTCAGGCTTCTGTCATAGGCAATCTTGAACCTGTGGCAGGAACTCTGCTCTCATGGTGGTTTTGGAACGAAAACTTCACTGTTTCCGGTTGGATCGGCTGTGCGTTTGTCATTGGTTCCGTAGCCATAATGGCACTGCTGGGCCGCAGGCAATAAAAAGCGGCAGTTTATGGCTGCCGCTTGAAAAATGCCGTATTCTCCACCCGTTAAGACTGTTGTGCCTTGATCCACGCCATTGCCTGGCGCAGGTTAAGCGTGCCCTCATAGATGGCACGTCCTGATATCGCCCCCTGCAGGGAACCATTAATGCTGAGAGGGTATAAGGCCTTTATATCATCCAGCGTCGCAACGCCTCCGGCTGCCACAACCGGCAGGGGACTGTTTGCCGCCAGGCGTGAGAGCATGGGCATATTGACACCGCTTTGCATTCCATCCCTGGCGATATCGGTGTAAATGATGAAAGCCGCTCCGTCGTCAGCGAGCCTGGGCAGCACTTCGTCCACGGTCAGACCTGCGTCAGCAACCCAGCCTCTGGTTTTCAGATGTCCGTCCACGGCATCAAGCGAAACGCCGACTCTTCCAGGAAATGTTCCGCAGAGACGGGCAAACCGCGCGGGTTCTTCAAGGGCCATGGTGCCGATGATGATGCGCGTCACGCCGGCGTCAAACCACATGCGGGCTGCCTCTTCATCGCGAATTCCGCCTCCAAGCTCAATGGGTATGTCCAGCGCCTTGCTTATGGCGGACACAAGTCCTGCATTAACGCTTTTGCCCTGAAAGGCTCCGTCAAGGTCTATGAGGTGCAGCCATTCGGCCCCTTCCGCCTGCCAATGCAGCGCAGCCGCGACAGGGTCGTCGCTGAACACGGTGGATTCGCCCGCTTTGCCTTGCTTCAGGCGAACGGCTTTTCCACCCTGCAGGTCAACTGCCGGAAAGATAATCATAGACCAAGCTCCCTGACGGCTTTGTCCATGCCTTCTGCAGCAAGTTCCGTGGCAGAAACCCATCCACCGCCGCGCTTGAAAAAGCTGGAAATGCGCGTGATATCGCTGGAAAGGGGCTTTTGCTCTTCAGAAAAGTGCGTGCGGTGGACAAGCGCTGCCGGGGTGCGTGCGTCAACGAGATAAAAGTCTTCGTTGACAGATGCAGCGCTGACAACGCCGGCTTTGCTGCCAACTCTTTCGCGCAGTTCAATCAGCTGGGGCACGATGATCATGTCTGCTCCGGCTTTGCGGGCCAGCTGAGCCCAGGATTCCAGGGCGCTTCTGCGGCCGCGGTCGTCGCGGGCCATGTCGCTGTCAAAGGCCGTCAGCTCAAGAAAGATATACGCATGATCTTTCTGAGAGTTGAGCTTTTCGCGGAAAAGCGTGTCAAGCTGGTTTAGCGTTTCTTTGGAAACGGCGGCCTGATCTTCAGGTATGAACCCGGAAAGCAGTTCAGTGGTCTGCGTGGGCTGCGTGAACGGAGCAACGGCTACGATGATTTCCGGCATGATGAGCCGCTGCTGTTCCGGTTGCTTTTCACATCCGGCGAACAGGCAGAAGCAGAGGACGGCGAGAAAAAGGTTGCGAAGCTGCATTAGTCTATACTCCCTTTCGTGCTGGGCAGGCGTTCTCCGTTGCGGTGCAAGGCCTGCGCAAGCGCAAGCCCCAGACCCTTTGCAGCCGACTCCAGCAAATGATGTCCGTTTTTTCCGTAGAGGAACGATATGTGTATATTGCACTTGGCTGACGCGGCCAGAGCTTTGTAAAATTCACGCCAGACGTCTTTTTCTTCCCGGGCAATGACGGGCGGCAGCAGGTCGTCGCCTCGGTATTCAAGCCAGGGTCGGCCCGAAAGGTCTACGGCTATGTCTGCAAGCGCTTCATCCATGGGCACTCTTGCCCAGCCTGCGCGCTGGATGCCGCGGCGTTCGCCCACAGCGTTGCGCAGGGCGCTGCCAAGGCACAGGGCAACATCTTCTGCCGTATGATGGGCATCTACATGCATGTCGCCGGAGCATACCAGATTAAGGTCGAATCCGGCCCAGAAGGCGAGCAAGGCAAGCATGTGGTCCAGCATGCCAAAACCTGTTGTGACAGAAGCCGAGCCGTTTCCGTCAAGGTTCAGTTCCACCTGCACAGAGGTTTCGCCGGTCTTGCGTGAAAGAGAGGCGCAGCGTTGGGTTTGTTCGCTCATGACTGCGTTTCCTCCTGCGTTTTATCAGCGTTTTTTTGCTTGTAGGCAGTGGCGCTCACATAAATGCTGAGTTCATACAGAACGATCATGGGCAGCGCCATCAGAATCTGTGAAATGACATCGGGCGGGGTGAGTATGGCAGCCACGATGAAGATGACCAGAATGGCGTAGCGCCGTGAACGGCGCAGGAACGCCGGCGAAAGTATACCGAAGCGCGACAGGAAAAAGCTGAACAGCGGCATTTCAAAAACAAGGCCGAACGCAATGAGCAGCTTCAGGGCAAAGCTCAGGTATTCTTCAACGGAAATCATGGGCACGATGGTGTCTGTGGCAAAGCCCATGAAAAATTTAAAGGCTATGGGAAATACCAGGAAGAAGCAGAAAGCCGCCCCCCCTACAAAAAAGAATGAGGAGCAGAACGCCAGGGGCAGGATTGCCCTTTTTTCTTCGCGATAGAGCCCGGGCGCCACAAAGGCCCATGCCTGATAGAACGTAAACGGACTTGTTGCAAACAGCGAGGCGATGAACGCCACTTTCAGGTAGGTGAAGAAGGCGCCCTGAGGCGATGTGTAGATGAGCTTGCTGCCTTCGGGCAGGCAGGCCTGAAGCGGCGCCGACAGATACCCGTAGAGGAGTTCGGCTACCCCGTAAAGCGCTATCCAGCCAAGAAAAACAGCGATGAAGATGCGCATGATCCTTTTGCGAAGCTCGCCGAGATGACCAAGTATGCCCATGGAAACGTCGTCTTCGGCGCCTTCAGGCTCTTCGTCATCATCGTCATCATCTTCTTCGTCCATGGGGTGTATCGTCGGATCAAGATCTTCATGAGCAGCTTCCATGGCTGCATGGGAAGATGGTGAGGGCAGCCCGCTTCTGCTTTCCGGTTCGTTTTCGCTGAGTTCAGTAAGGGGGCCGTGAGGACCTTCTGCCATGAGGGATGCGTCACCGGACACCGCACCGTCATCCGGGGGCGTCACTGATCCATATTCTGCTTCGCTCTCTGCAGGGGAGTCCGCATGCCGTTCACCTTCTTCCTGCCCGTCGTCGGCAGTGGACTCGCCGGCCTGATAGACATGGTCGGAGTTTGCGGCCGAAGCGGCGGCCGCATAGTACGAGGCCAGATCTTTTTTTTCAGTCTGTTCCTGCCCGGAGTTTTCTTCAGGCATGCTGGCTGTCTTTTCGTTGTCTTCCATGAACGTCAGGCTTTGTTTTCCGGTTCAGGTGTGTTTTCTGCGGGCATGCTGGCTGCCGGATCTGCGGCCAGGGCGCTTTCTTCAGCCTTTGCCTGCTTTGCCGCGGCAGCTTTGCGGGCCTTTTTTTTCTCCGCCTCTTCTTCAAAGGCGATTTCTGTATTCAGCGTGCGCTGGAACTCTGTGGAAACACGGCGAAATTCGCCCATGGCCCGGCCAAGGGTATGCGCGATCTTGGGCAGGTTTTTAGGGCCAAGCACAAGGAGCGCGACGACAAGTATGACCAGTAATTCAGTGCTGCCTATGCCGAACATGGCAAAACTCCAAAGGCGTCGTTTCCGCTTTATTTTGATAAAAACATTGCGTTGCGGTTTATCTTATGAATCATCATATAGACCTCGCCGAAGAATGCAGTTTTTGCGAGTGGATTGTCAAGCTTGGCGTGCGCAGCGTATGTTTTTTTGATGCCGGTTCAATGCCACCTCTCTGCCATCATACCGATAAGCTTTTAAATGGTCAGCTTCCAATAGCCCTTCCGGTCTGTACCTGCCCGCTCTATCATCCTTTTGTCTTTCAAAGACCTGATATATGCGCTTACGGTTTTTGGGGATACGGACATTTTCGCGGCGAGCTGTGCGAGGGTGTACCCCGGATCTTCGTCCAGCAATTCAAGAACCATGCGTTCCCGATCATTCACCTTATCTCTCACTTTATCATTCACCCTGATGATTCGATCCTCTGGTCCGCTGAACCTGATCATGATATCGCCTGGATGAATTGTGTATTCCGGCATAGGAAGATTATTATCTCTCAGCGAATTACAGATCTTTTCCACACCGCGCCCCCAGCTTTCGATAAAGCCGGCCAGGTAGAACACATGCGCAATATTCGGATTATAGGGCTTGGAAGCATGCTTCTTCATCAGATTTTCAATAGTCCAGTCTTCCGGCAGGCATCCGATATTGGCAACGTAAAGCCGATCTTCATACACGCTGACCTGGATCGGGATGCCGGACTGGTACTGTTTATGACAGATAGCATTCAAAAGAGCCTCGCGCAGCGCATCCTCGGGCACAAAATACCGTTCGATCCGCTGCAGCCCTTCATAGCGGATTATGGCGCGCATATATTTCAAATAAATCAATTCGATCGCTTTATCCACCTGCTCAAGAACAGAGCCATGAATCTCATCCTGATAAAGCAGATCAGCGTTGTTTTCGAAATATCCTATTTTGATGTATGCTCCCAATTGATATTTTTCAGGGTCTTTGCAAAACAAAAGCATAGCCGCATTGGTTAGATAGCCATCGCACATCAGATGGAGCTTTTCCAACAGCAATGCTTTCGGCTCTTCCAGCAGCCTTGAATCGATTCTTCCCTTTTTTGCCGCAAGCGTCTTAAACCGTTTAACGGCATCATCGTCAACCTCATCGATCCTGAACGCTGGCAGAGGCAGATTGTCCCATGTTACGCCGCGCTTCCGCATCAAAAAGGCTTCAAGCGCCGGACCGTTCAGAATCTGTTTTGTGCTTCCGCTGCGGTAATGAAAAAGGCCTTTGTAAGATATTCCAATCGGATAGGCAGGGACATCAATTTCAATATATGGCAGCCCGTCTTTAGCAAGCTGATTGACCGCAACGATGATACCCATAGTCGTTTAATCTCCTATAGTCCGTAAGCGGATATTCCTGCACAGGGCTCGGAATGTACGCCTGCACATCTTCGTCATACTCCCAGCCGATCATGAAAAGGGTCTTGCGCTGCGTATGACCGTCCAGCAGCTCATGCAGGCGGTAGTCCCGGCGCTTGAAATTCCCGTTACTGGTTCGATACAATGCAAGGCTGCCTAGAGGCGTTGCTTAAAGTGTCGAAAAAGTGTCGCATTAAAAGATTTAGCCAACCATCTGAAAACAAATAAAATTTGAATCAGGATATAGGGTACTTATGAGTAGCAATATTAAAATGTATCATCATAATTATGAATTCCCCGTATCACCCCTGAGACAATTTAACTCTGTCTGGAAACACCGTTTAAAGTGTAGATAAAGTGAAGCGTTAAAAAGCATGGAAACGAACATTAATAGTTTATTTGCCAGGCAGGACTTAGTATAATATTTATTTATAAATATCAAAATGTTGCTATAATTTTTGTCATTCTTCGCTCTCATTGACGGTAGACTCTGCATCAAGTATTTTATGAAAAGTTTTTCCAGAATGTAAATGTTGCTTGAAGAGGAGATGCTTCATGTCCCAGATCAACCTTAATGCCAATCCCGTGGTTATCAATGCGGATATTCAGGATCATGGCAACGTCCGGGGCGCGGGCGGGCAGCCACGCGCCGACCTGCCCCCCGAATTGCAAAACGCCCGTCCCGCAAAGAGCGGCATTTTCGCCCGCATCGGCGCCTTTCTCTTTGGCGCTGGAGCCGCAGGGGGCGCTTCCGCCGTCTTTGGCGGGGGCACGCTCTTGAGCGGGGTTCTCGGCGCAGGCACCACGGCAGCCCTTGGCGGATTCGCTGTGGCCAGCATAGCCACTGGGGGCGCCGCACTGCTTGGAGGACTCGCCGGCATCGGAATTTTTGCGGGCATCAGGGCGATCGTCAACCATTTCCGTCGCGCCCCGGATCCCGCTCCGCGCCTGCAGAACCAGCCGCAGGGCAATCTGCCCAACGCCGCGCCGGCAGCTGACGCGTTCAACAAGAACATCGGGGATATCATCAAGAGCGGCAAGGGCGAGCTCCCGGCGTCCCTCAAGCATGCGGCGGACAACACGGTCGCGCGGATGAGGGATCTCTACGGCGAAGCCGCCGTTCCGCAGGGAAAAGCGCTGCGCTATCTTCTGGACATGCATAAGGACGACTGCGTCCAGGAGATCCGTCAGCTTGGCGAGGCCGTCAGCCCAGCGCAGCTGGAGCGCATTCTCGAAAAGCATCTGCGAATGTCCATGGCGAAAGCGGTCGTGGAGAACGCTTTTAAACCGTTCTGCGGGGAAGATGGCATCCTGCCCGTAAAACTGCGCATCCATTTGCTTATGAAGCATCCCGCCATATCGGAAAGCCTTGAGAATGCCGCCTCGCCTGAACAGGTGCGGGAGATCCTCGCCGGAGCGGAAGACAAGATCAATGACATGGCAAGGCTCCACGAGCGCATGAAAAATCTGTCCGTGCAGAAACGGACTATGGACAAAATGATCTCGATCATAGGGCGTAGCTTGGGGCTTGACGCGGCCGTCGTGGCACCCCATGTGTATGCCTTCAACTGCACCTCGCAGGTTGAAGAGCTGGAGAGCAAGATCATGAGCGGCAAGCTCGATGCCAATGACCTTGAGCGGCAGTTCGACAGGCTGGCCGAAAACCTGGCGAAGCAGTATGTGGACAGCTTCGCCGCAGTGGACGCGGTCGGCTGGCTTTCCGAGGAAACAAAGACAATCCTCAAGATGGACATCCTGACGTCTAAGGATCTGCCGGATCCGGAACTCGTCCGCAAGGGGCTTGCCGCGGGATACGGCGTTAACGCCGGGCAGCTGAAGGCCGCCCTTGACACCGGGCTGCCGAAGGAAATGATAATTGCGAGCCTGACTGCTCTGGGGGCGCAGGCCAATGCGGCTCTCCGGGAGCAGTTCGACCAGGCCGCGTGGGCACAATTCACGCGCAAAAATCCTTCAGGGCTCCGCTACATACAGGGCGTGGCCGTCATGGCCGCCATCGACAAAGTGCCCGGTCTCAAGGAAGCCCTGTCCGCACGGCAAGACATAAACATTATGGAAGAGAACTTCAGGATGAGGGCCGATCCCCACGCCAGCCTCGAAGAGCAAGGCGGAATCGCGGCGTCTGCCGCCGGTGTCGTCCGCCTGCGGGAGGCAGCGCAGTACAATGCCGACTTCCAGGCCATGCAGGCGCAGACGCCGGTCCTGAACGTGTTCAGGGACGCGGACGTCCCGCAGGATCTCAAGGCCCGCTGGATCGAAAAGACCATGCGCGGCGAGATCTCGAGCCCTGCCATGGCACGGGCGCTCGTTGAGAACGTGCCGGGACTTTCGGCAGAGACCCGCCCCCTCATGGAGAAGTTCATCCTCATGCAACCGTATGATCCCGATCACGCAGAAGATTCCGCCGGGAAAGCACGCGCCCAGGCGCAGGAAATGGCGGGCTGGAGGAATTTCGACACGACCGTTGACCTGGAGATGACCCCCGTCGCAGGCATGGTCAAAGATGACATTTCGGCTTCCCTTACGCAGGGGCAGCAGTACGACCGCGGCATAAGCAGGCAGATGAAAATGGATGCCCACCGTGGCGTCTATACCATCAATGGCGAAGTGATGGACCGCAGCGACGGAGAAACTGTGGCGCGCGCACTCAACCGCGCCATGCCAACGGAGAAAGCGGCAGAGTTGGTCAGCTCCATCGTCAACCAGCGGACCTTCGGTCCCCTGAACGGGCTGGGCATGCAGGTGAATCCGACCACAGGCGAACCTCTCCCGCAAGACCTTTTGGCGAACATGACGAAGATGGCTACGCGCAATATCGCAAACGGCGGCCTTCTGCACTATGACCTTTCCAGTTCCCAGCAGGGAGACGTCGCATACACCGTGACCGTGCTGAACGGCAGGGCCGTCATCGAGGCCTCAGAGTCCGTCGGCCTCAATTCCGGGCTTAATAACGGCGGAGATGGCTTCGCAAAGCTCTTCGGCAAGGCCCGGTTCACAATCCGCTTTGAATGCGATCTTCTCGGACAGGACGGACAATCTCCCCGCATTGAAACGGTGCATATCTCGCAGCAGCTTTTGCCCGTGGAATAGAAAAGGAAACGTGCAGCTTAAGAAACAGCATGGGAGTACGATATGGATGCAAAACGCCTGATGCAGGAACTTGGCGACGCGCTCGGCTTTGAGCTTGCGATGTCTAAACAGGGCACATGCGCCGTCTTGTTTGATGATGATGAGATTGTTTTTGAGCAGCATGAGGCTCAGCTATACATCATGGCTGACCTCGGACCTTCCGCAGGGCGTTCGGACGCGCACGCCCGCCTGCTGGAGGCCAACTGCCTGGGCGCGCAGTCCGGCCAGGCCTGCATTGGGCTGGATGCGCAGAGCGAGGTATTTACCCTGCACCGCATTGTGGATGGCGACATGCCTTACACGGAGTTTGAAAAGATCCTCACGCTTTTCATCCGTGCCCTGCGCTACTGGAAAGAGTGGCTTTCCCAGCCCGCCCCGGAACAGGCGCTGTCCCCGGCGGCCACGCCGCATGACATCCTGTGCTAACGCGCACGCGTAACGGACTGGCGACCTGGGCTGATTATTTCCTCGGACTTGTCATCATGCTTGCCTGCATCGTCACCATGTAGAAAACACTTACCATGATGGTTGGCATCCACTACGGTGACCTTCCCAAAATGATACGGAGGCAGTGGAAAGGCAAATTTTAAGCCTACACTTCCTGCCCGTTCTTGAACATGATGCGGACGTCGCCGATGCCGTATACGGTGGCATAGTCTGCTAGACGGTTCCAGCTTTCCGCAGAGAAGGATTCCGTTCCTTCAAATTCCTTCATGAAGGCTTCAATGTCGGCGCGACTGTTTTTCAGCTTCCTGATTTCCTCCGTCACGGCATCCAGCTTCGCCTTCGCATCGGCATACCTTTGCGCCAGCGAATCGTACCGCTTTTGGTAGCTATCCTGGTTGATTGCCTTCCTCGCGTTTTCGGAGATCATGGCCTGCGCCATTTCCGTCAGGGAACGGCATTCCCCGTCAAGCCTGTCCCGCTCTCTTTCAAGCTTCTCCGTGTCGCAAAGAGATTCCATAACTTCGCGGCAGTTGGCGATGACCTCGCCCTTCACGGACAGCAGCTTTTCCATGGCGGAGGAAAACGCCTGCCTGATGTCTTCCTCGGTCACATGGGGAGTATGGCAGTGGGTTCCTCCTTCGTACTTGCCGCTGCATTGCCATACGACCTTGCGGTACTTGCTGTTCGAATGCCATATCCTTGGGCCGTACCAGAAACCGCACTCCCAGCAGCGTATCCTGCCGGAAAGCTCATGATTGCCACGGTGCGGCCCTTCCGCGCGCCTCTCGATTTCCCTCTGCGCCATGTCGAACGTCTCAGGCGGGATTATCGCCTCATGGTCACCTTCCACGTAGTACTGCGGAATCTCGCCCTCGTTGACCTTATGCTTCTTGGTCAGGAAATCCACCGTGAATGACTTTTGCAGGAGCGCGTCCCCCTTGTATTTTTCATTGGTGAGGATGCGCTGAACCGTATTGATGTGCCATTTAGCTTTACCGGTGGGAGTCTTCACCCCGTCCCTCGTAAGGTCAGCCGCGATTCCGGCATATGATTTCCCGTTGAGGAACATTGAAAAGATGCGCCTGATGACCTTCGCCTGCTCCCGATTCACAACGAGCTCGCCATTCGGTCCGCGGTCATAGCCGAGGAAATGCGAGAACGGGACCGTGACCTTTCCGTCAGCGAACCTCTTCCTTTGCCCCCATGTGCAGTTTTCCGATATGCTGCGGCTTTCCTCCTGCGCGAGCGATGACATGATGGTGAGCAGGAGTTCGCCCTTGCCGTCGAACGTCCAGATGTTCTCCTTCTCGAAGAACACCTCGACTCCATGCTCTTTCAGCTTCCGTATGGTGGTGAGGCTGTCAACGGTGTTGCGGGCGAATCGGCTGACCGACTTGGTTACGATGAGGTCTATCTTGCCGCCGAGCGCGTCGGCGACCATGCGCTTGAATCCTTCGCGATGCTTGGTGTTCGTGCCCGTGATGCCTTCGTCTGTGTAGACCTCCACGAACTGCCAGTCGGCACGGCCCTTGATGTAGTTCGTGTAATAATCCACCTGTGCCTGGTAGCTGGTGAACTGGTCGTCATGGTCGGTCGACACCCTGGCGTATCCGGCGACCTTTCCTCATGGCGCGATGCCAATCCCGCCATCGTGCAGTTCTGGTGGGACGTGGACGATGCCGTGAAGGCGGCGGTCAGGGAAAAGGCGCCGTCCTCCGCCAGGGGCATCGGCTTCGAGTGCCGGTCCGGCATGCTCTTCATCACTCTGCCTTCCGGCAGCTCCAAAGGAAAGGAAGCACCGTGAAAACACCAAGCAGGCGGAAATCCTGCGCGGGCTGCAATCGGAGGAAGGAATCACCATCGGCAAGATCATGGCGGTCACGGGATGGAAGGAGCCGAGCGCCAGAGGCATCCTCTACAGGGTCTTCAAGAAGGAAATGGGGCTGGAACTGACCTCCAGGCTGAATGAATTCGGGGAGCGCGTCTACCGCGTCTAGCAGGGAAAATCACCGGTGAACGGCGGCTGCAAAAAGCCGCCATTTTCATAATAATATATTGAAAATACTAGCATAATTGACTTGCTATCTCCTGTGTTTACGGCAATGTGCACTCACGAAAGGAAAACAGCGCAACAGCGCGGAATCACAGGAGAAAGCAAGATGGAACGCAGCTTCGGAATCGAGATGGAATTCAAGGGACTCACCATGCAGCAGAGCCTCGCCGCCCTCAGGAACGCCGGACTCAAGGCCCAGATTGAAGGGTACAACCATAATGACCATGCGGACGGAACCTGGAAAATCGTGACGGACGCCAGCGTCACCGGCGGCCATGAAGTTGTCAGCCCCATCCTCCGCGGGGAAGCGGGGATTGACGAAGCCTGCCGCGCAGCCGAAGCACTGGAGAACGCCGGGGCCTCCATCGACAAGGAATGCGGGCTCCATGTTCATTTCGACGCCGCATCCTTCACCGCAAACGAACTCCGCACCGCCTGCATCCGCTACGCCAGGCACGAAAGCGAAATCGACGCCTTCATGCCGAAGAGCCGCCGCGGCGACGAAAACAGGTTCTGCCGCGCGACCGCGGGCTGCTTCCTGAACAACGCCTCCTTCATGCGGGCATCCAGCAAGGAAAGCCTCGCCAGAAGCCAGGGCAGCCGCTACTTCAAGGTCAACCTCCAGGCTTACCTCCGCCACCACACCATCGAATTCCGCCAGCACAGCGGCACGGTGGACAGCGGCAAGATAGAAAACTGGGTGCGCTTCCTCGCCGCCTTCCTGGACGAGAGCGCCAGGGTCGCCCATCAGGGCGCAGACGGCATCAGCCTCCAGCCCGCCCAGCAGACGCTGGTCGACCTCATCAGCCGCGACGGCGGGATGACCGCCGAAGCTCTGCAGGAACGCCTCCACATCCTCCCGCACAGCCTGCGCGGAACCATCAGCCTCATCCGCAAGCGCGGCGTGAACATCGTCAGCACCCGCGAAAACGGAACCACCATCTACCGCGCCTTCACCACGACCGAAGCCCCCCGCGAAGACGCGCTCTTCAACGGGGTCGAGGACAGCGTCCGCATCTTCTACGAGCGCCGCGCCGCAAGGTTCGCCGCCTAAGGAAAGGAACGGGGAGGCGGACGCCTCCCCATGATTGCAAGAACCATGCTCACCATGTAAAATGCCTTCAGGAGAGAAACATGAGATACCGCTTCATCGACGGATACGAATTCGAAGCCGATACCGCGGAGGAAATCTGCGCCGCCATCTGGAAGTCAATGAAGTTCGCCTTCCACTCAAGCCTCCAGGAATGGATGGATGCCAACGCATCCGTCATGAGCGAGGGGCTTGGAGAGCGCCTGCGCACCGACACCCCGGAACATCATGTCGAGGACATGATCAAGGCGGGGATAATCAGGGGAATTTAGGCAGTCTTGCCAGTTTGCCCGTCCATGTTGCTGACAGGCAAATCGACATTTGTCGTGCCAATTTCATTACGATTTTATGCAGGGAAATGTTATGGACAATTACGACGAGGGTTATCTGCGTATAGCTGAAGATAAGCTTGAGGGAATCTATAACTTGGCACTGGAGCGCGCCAGAAAGACAGTACCGGAAGCTGAGTATGTCATTGACGCAAGAACGATGGATGACTATATCACAAAAGTGTGGGATTATCCTGGAGCTTGGTATGTAAATTTTTCGCTTCCGGCTGGTTTTGACAGCGTGGAAGCATTAATCGAAAACCTTGCCACGGAAACAGTAAAATATTACCTTAGCAAGAGATCATCATAGCTTTAGTGCTTATATCTGAAGAAACTGTTCTCAGAGATTTTTGGGAAAATTCCCGTTTGTCGGCGTCCCAACAGCCATAGAAGGAACTTCCATCTCAGCAGCCAACGTCCGCTTTGCCGAAAGGCAAGGCGGATTATTTTATTTTCAACATCATGAAATAACTGTCATTATTCACTTGCTATGGTTCCATCCCTACGGCAATGTTCCATCAACGAAAGCGAAGGAGCATCACGATGAAGAACATTCCCGCAACGCAGAACACGGCATTCGGATTTTACGGAACGATGGATGAACACGCCGAAGCGGCCTGGCCGATAGCGGTGAAGCGCATCGCCAAGGCAACGGGCAAGGATCACGAAGCCATCCGGAGATTCCTCGACAGCAGGCACGGACGCCACTTTGCCGATGATGTCCAGAACAACCTGTTTGAAGGGATGAGCCTTGACAGGGCCATCGCCCGGTCGGTCAAACGCTGGATGGATTGGACGGCAAATAAGGCAACGGCGCAGGAATATGTCGTCGAATCCGGCACGCCGTTGCTCATGGCAATGATAGGCTAGGACGGCGTAACGTCATCGAAGGCAATCCCATCCGATTCCCTGACCGCCTTCTTCCTAGTAAACTCCTGCCAGCGCCGGATTATGACATCGGCATACTTCGGATCAAGCTCCATGAGCCGGGCAACGCGTCCGGCTTTTTCGCATGCGATGGCGGTGGTGCCGGAGCCCGCGAAGCAGTCCAGGACGATGTCGCCCGGTTCGCTGGAGTTGCGCAGGCAGCGTTCGAAAAGCTCGACGGGCTTCGTGCATGGATGGTATTCATTCCGCACCGGCTTCTTTATCTGCCATACGTCTCCCTGGTCGCGGGCTCCGCACCAATGCCTTTTCGCTCCCTCGCGCCAGCCGTAGAGCATAGGCTCGTACTGCCGCTGATAGTCGGAACGTCCAAGCGTGAACCTG
>JAGAZG010000216.1 GCA_017940105.1 Mailhella sp.
CCTTCTGTCATGGCTTGCCTCGTACATGCAAGCGTTGCCGTCATCGCCATCGGAATTTCTTTCTCCGGACCTTACAAGCTGGAAACAGAAACCGAACTTTCAGTCGGCAAGAGCGTTCAAATCGGGGCTTATACCGTCACGCTTGCTCAGATGTATGAAGGGAGGGGCAGCAACTTTTCCTTTATTGAAGCTGAGCTCAAGCTTTCAAAAAACGGCAGTGAAATTGCATCTGTTTCTCCGCAGCGCCGCCTTTACGACAAGTTCACACGTTCCGCTTTTTCCGAAGCGGCCACCCTGCCATCGCTTGGCAGTGAATTTTACGCGACGCTGCTTGGTGTGAATGGCAGCAACGCCGTTTTGCGTATGAGCTCTAATCCAGGCGTGAACTGGCTCTGGATAGGTGCGGCTCTGATGAGTCTTGCCCCGCTCATCGGCCTGCGCCGCAGGCAGCGCAAGGCAGAAGAAGGCAAGTAGGATGGCAGCGCAACAGCCTCTCCTTGAGTTTCAGGATGTAGCCAAAACCTATGGACAGCGCATAATCTTCAGGCATGTAAATGCTGCGCTGTTCTCCGGCAGCATCACGCTTCTTGCAGGCGATAACGGCTCCGGAAAATCAACGCTCATGCGTCTTGCTGCGGGACTCACCAGCCCGGACATGGGCCGTGTTTCCAGACGAGTCCCCCTTGCCCGAACCGGCTATATGGCGCACGCCACCTTTCTCTATCCCGGTCTGGAGGCAAGGGAAAACCTGCTGTTCTGGGCCAAAGCATCCGGTATAGCAGAACCCGCCAAAAAAGTGACTGAAGTACTTGAAATAACAGGTCTTTCACGCAGCGCCTTTGAAAAAGCCGGCGTTTTTTCCCGCGGCATGGCCCAGCGGCTTAACCTGGCCCGGCTATTGCTTTCCGATCCCTTGCTGATTTTGCTGGACGAACCTGCCACGGGGCTGGATGTCAGTTCTCGCACCATGCTTGAAGAAGTCGTTTGCTCAGCAAGGAAACGCGGCGCTGCAGTGCTGTGGATCAGCCACAATATAAAAGAAGATTCTCGCCATGCAGACAGGCTCCTTGTTCTGAACAGTCACACTCTTGGCGAAGAGGAGCTCCCGTCATGCTGACCGCAGCGATTGCCATCTGCAAAAAAGATCTTCTCATGGTCTTCACTCACGGGGCAGGACTCGCTCAGGCGCTTCTGCTCGGGCTTCTGCTCGTATTTTTGTTCAGCCTTTCCCTTAACGCCGGCGACAGGCTCAGCCCACAGGCTGCCGCAGCCATGTTCTGGCTTGCCTCGGCTTTTTGCCAGGTCCTTGTATTCAATATGCTTTATGCGGCTGAAGAAGCAGAAAAGGCACGCCTTGGTCTGCTCATGCTCCCCGCTCCCGTTCAGTCTGTATGGCTGGGCAAGGCAGCCGCAGGAATGGTCATCCTGGCAGCTGCACAGTGCGTATTCATACCGGCAGTCTTTGTATTCCTTGGTCAAAAGATGGGCGAATTCTGGACACTGTCGCTTGCCGGCATACTGATTGGCGACCTTGGCATGGCTGCTTCGGGATCTCTTTTAGGAGCCCTTTCCGTTGGCCAGTCCGGCAGGGAATCCCTGCTCTCCATTGTGCTTTTTCCTTTGCTGACGCCGCTGCTTTTGTCTGTGGTGAAACTGGCTTCGTTTGGTCTTGAAGCCGATCCTATGCTGGAAAATGCCCTGCGCTGGATCGGGCTGGCTGTCGCCTTTGACAGCATTTTTCTTGGCGCCGGACTTGTCCTCTTTCCTTTTGTATATAACGGAGAAGACTGATGCTGCATTCTAAAATTGCCATTTCAGCACTTCTTGGCGGCTTGTCTTTAGCCATTTGCCAATGGCTGGTCTTTGCCTGGGCTCCGGAAGAAAAAGTCATGGGGCTTGTGCAAAAAATATTCTATATGCATCTGCCCCTCGCCTGGTGGGGACTGGTCAGCTTTGCAACAGCCTGCGCAGCAAGCCTTCTTTGCCTGATTCGCCATGATCGCAAATACGATCTTTTTTCAGCCTCTGCGGTTGAGACCGGCATGCTCTTCTGCACGCTCACGCTTGTGACAGGATCCATATGGGGAAGGCATTCCTGGGGAGTCTGGTGGACATGGGATCCTCGGCTGACCACGGCGCTTATCCTCTGGTTCATTTACGCGGGCTGCATGGCTCTGCGCAGCATTCCCATGCCGGAGCACAGAAAGGCCTCGCTCTGTTCCGTGGTGACCATCGTAGGGTTTCTTGACGTTCCCCTTGTTTTCTTGTCCGCACGGCTGTGGAGATCTATACACCCATCGGTTTTTGCCGCGAATGGCGGCGGACTTGATATGCAAATGGCTGTCACCGCCATAGCGTGCGTAGCAGCTTTTTTCTTTATCTGGCTTTCACTGCTCCTTATCCGCTACCGGCAGCTTCTCCTTTCCGCCAGGCTTGACTCCATAATCTTTGAACAGCTTTTCAAAGCGGAACAAGAACCTGCCCCAAAAACAAAAAAACTTTATGCAAGCGAGTAATAACATGTCTGCACTTGCCTGGCTCATGGCGGCAAATGCCGCTCTCTGGATAGGTTTTGGTCTGTATGCCGCGCGTCTTGCCTCCTCCCAAGGCAGGCTGGAGCGCAGAATCTCCCAATGGGAGGCTGACAATGAGTAAGAACTGCCGGCACGTTGTGCTCGGCTTTTTATGCGCAGGCCTCGCTGCCATGGCGTCTGCCGCAGTGATGTGGAGCATAGACGGAGGTCTTTCTCAGCAAGCGCAGCAGCCGGCCCGCCAGGAATCTTCCGGCGGAATGGTTTCCAATGCCGTCAATCCTGCCGAATCGGGCGGAGCGCTTATGGAAGCCATGCGACGCATGCAGGAGAATCCCAACGATGCCGATGCGCTGCTTGACGCTGCCCGCATCCTGTCAGAGCAAGGCAAAAAAGAAGCTGCGCTGTCCCTGGCACGCAGGGCTTCCGTCTCCTCACCTTCAGACCCGCGCCCTCCGCATATAGCAGGAGTCATTCTTGCACAGCAGGAAAAATGGGAAGACGCAGTTCATGAACTGGAGCGTTCGATTGCTCTTAAAGACGATGCTTCAGCCCGTTACAGCGCCGCCGTCATATACAGGTATCATCTTATGCAGGAAGAAAAAGCCAAGCCCCATTTCAGCATGGCCGCAAAACTTTGCTCCGACCCTGCGTTAGCAACCATCATTCAGGCAGAACTAGGCAAATGATCCACTCTTCATACAGCACTGGCTCACGCACTGCGACAGGGGATTCTTCCCGGCCAACATTTGACACCATAGCCGCCATAGCTACTCCCCCTGGGTCAGGAGGGGTAG
>JAGAZG010000217.1 GCA_017940105.1 Mailhella sp.
ACTTGGCGTTCCCTCCGTGGTAGCCATGTTCACCGGCCGTCCGCTGTGCTTCCACGAGTTCGAGCCTGCGGTGGATGGCATCCTGGTTACCTTCTCCCAGCTCTCCAACTACGGCGGAGGAACCGCATCCTCTGAAGCGCTGGCAGCAGTCGTCTGCGGCGCAAGCGAGCCCTCAGGACTGTTGCCCATGCAGATGCCCAAAGACATGGACGATGTAGAAAAACAGTTTGAGGATGTTCCGAGAGACATGGAATGCTATACCGACTCCGTCGGACACAAATATGACTTTGCCTACGGCCTCAACTACGCCGGCGTCATCTGCGACGACCGCGTCAAAAAGTACGCTGTTCCCGCTCTTACAAAACCCGAGAACATGGGCGTATAAGAGCTGTATAATTCATGCACTAAACGCACTTAATATAGCAAAAAATACTCAATGTACCTAAAAGAGAAAGGACGCGTCAAGCGTCCTTTTTTCTTCAAGCAATCAATCATTGTTCAATAGAATATAATTAATACCGACCATTTGGATCCTTCCTCCCACCAAAACAGAGCAGCCATATATCCTGCCTGCAGACGGCTTCCGCAACTATGAAGAATTCTATACACAGTCAAGGCTGCGGCAGAGTATGCAGACAGGATATATGGCTGCGACGTCAAAGAGGTTTTTCCATTTTCTCCGGGTGCCGCAGCAAATCCTTCACATAGGCGAACACCTGTGCAAAATAGTGGCCTGAGGCAACGCGCTCATCCATGACAATGCCAAGGGGAATGCAGCGTTCCAGAGTCATTTCGCCTTTTACAGTGGTGTGGGGGATTTCTCTGGGATTGCCCATCGCGATCCCCACGCTGGTGGTGCCGAACTCGTAGAGATGATGGTAAATATGGTTGGTGCGGATGCTGGCCAGGTTGGTGATCAGCAGCGTGGCGTGGAAAGGACTGGCGTCGATGATGGCCTTCGGCAGCAGTCCGTGGCGGTCGGCAAAGCGAAGCACATTCATAATGCCGGCCACCAGAAAATCGTATTTCATGATAAGCGCCATGAGTTTATCCAGTGAATTGGAATTGTTTTCGTCCCTTGTTCCGTTAATATAGGTGTCCACGATCCGCTGAACATCGAAAATCGTATCGGTTTTGGGATTGAAATACATTTTTGCCATGGTATCATTTTCGTGGCCGGGGCGAAGGACGACCATGGAAGCGCAGACCTCGTTGCGCTGATAAATCCGCTTGTTGGCAATAAAGCGGTTTAAGGCAGGAAACTTTTCCACCGCCCGCATATAAGCGCAAAGGACCAGAGCAAGATGGGAAATCTGGATGCCTTCCTTCCGTTTTGCATTCCGGTAATCCTGCATCGGTTTGATGGGAATATCCACCGTGCACATGTTCATGGCATCATATCGTTTGGGAAGAACATGCGGGACCAGGTAATACATAGGGGCTTCGTTTTTAACGCGTACGCCATCGGCTCTTTTCATAGCAATCTCCCTCTACAAGGGTTTTTTAATCAAACCCAGATGATTGTTTAGATTATAATGACATTTGATGTCAAATGTCAAGCGGTCTTCCGTAAATGTCCGGAGGCTCTTTTGTGCAGAAATGATCTCCCTTTTCTATCTGTCAAGATATTGCGCAGAATCGATGAATTTTCGTAAGAATTTCCACTTGTTCTGGGGTGAGTTTCGCGGTATGATAAATTGATTACTTCTCTCTGCCTGAAACGCAGAATTAACCCATCCGCCGCAAAGTGCGCCGGTTTTTTACCTATTCAGCAAAGGAAAACGAATGTCTTCTAAAAGTACCCGTGTCGATATGTTAAATGGCTCCCTGGTAGACAAGATCGTCATGTTTGCGCTGCCTCTGGCAGCTACCAGCGTGCTTCAGCAGCTTTTCAATGCGGCCGATCTGGCCGTAGTGGGGCGCTTTGCCAGTTCAACGGCCATGGCGGCAGTGGGCTCCAACTCTTCACTCATCAGCCTGCTGCTTTCCCTCTTTATGGGTCTTTCCCTGGGCTCCAACGTGCTGATTGCTTCCATGATCGGCCGCGGACAAAGGGAAGAGATTAATGCAGCGGTTCATTCCACCATCGGCATTTCCCTCGCCTGCGGCATGATCGTGTTTGTGCTGGGCATGTTTCTCGCAAAACCCCTTTTGATGCTGATGAGCGCACCCCAGGACGTCATCGATCTGGCAGCACTGTATCTGCGCATCTATTTCTTTGCCGTGCCGTTTATTATGGTATATAACTTCGGTTCGGCCATTTTAAGAAGCAAGGGCGACAGCAAACGGCCGCTGATCGCCATGACCATCGGCGGCGTTCTGAATGTGCTGCTGAACCTGCTTCTGGTAGTGGTTTTCCATCTGCACGTCATCGGCGTTGCGGTGGCAACCGTCGCGTCCAACGTGATCAGTGCGGCGATGGTCTGGTTTTTCCTGGCCAGGGA
>JAGAZG010000218.1 GCA_017940105.1 Mailhella sp.
CTCGGGGTTATTCTTGGCGGACTGGCCACCATGGTCATCCAGAGCAGCTGCGCCACTACGGTCATGACCGTCAGCTTTGTGGACGCAGGGCTGATGAATCTCTCCCAGGCCATAGGCGTCATCATGGGGGCCAATATCGGTACAACGGTGACAGGTCAAATTCTTGCATTCAATATCAAGGACCTGGCCTATCTTTTCATTATCATCGGCGTTCTGCTTTTCTTTATAGGCAAATCCAACAAAACCAAGCAACTGGGATCTGGAATGCTTGGGTTCGGCCTGCTCTTCGTGGGCATGCAGACCATGGAGCAGTCCATGAGCTTTCTCCAGGGTAAAAAAGAGCTCTTTCTCGCATTCAGCGGAAATCCCCTGATGGGACTGGCTGCCGGGGCGCTGCTTACGCTGCTGGTTCAGTCCAGTTCTGCAACCGTAGGCCTTACCATGGCTCTTGGCATGCAGGGACTGTTGCCCCTTGAGGCCGCCATTCCCATCATTTTTGGCGATAACATAGGAACGACCATCACTTCCGTGCTCGCTTCGCTCAGCACGGGAAGAAGCGCCCGGCAGGCCTGCGCTGCCCATGTTCTGTTCAATGTCATAGGCGTATGCATCTGGATGCCATTAATGCCTTTATGGATAGGCTTCATCGAAGGTACTTCATCTTCTATCGCGCATCAGATCGCTAATGCCCATACGTTGTTCAATGTCTGCAATACGGTGCTGTTTCTGCCGTTCGTCCGTCCATTTGCCATGCTTATACGCAAAATTCTGCCGGATGCCGACCCAGGCGAATCCAAAGAGGTTCTGTACCTCGACCCTCTGCTGCTGGAACGCACGCCAGTGGTCGCCGTGAGCGCCGTACGCTACGAGTGCAGGCACATGGGTGAGATTGTAAAAAATCTGCTCGCCCGTTCCGCAAACCTCTTTTTTGATGGCAAAGAAGATGAAAAGGAGCATATCCTAAAACTTGAAGACAGCCTGGACAACCTTGACACCGCAATTCGGGAATATGCCGGAAAAATCATGAGTACAGGACTTTCCGGCAACAACGCCCGGGAGCTTGAGGCCTGCGTCATATGTGCAGGTGACCTTGAACGGATTGGCGACAAGGGCAAACGCATGCTGGATTTTTATGAATACAGCAAAAAACGCGGCAGCTCTTTTTCTGCTGAGGCAAAGGCAGAACTGAGCACACTTTATGCCAATGCACAAAGCGTACTGGTCATGGCTCTTGATTCCTTTGAAAAAAAAGGGCTCTCTGACGCCAATTGGAAAAATCTGACTTCACTTTCAGAAGAAATACGGCGAACGGAAAACACCCTGAGAGAAAGCCATGCCATACGGCTTGCCCATGGCAAATGCTCCCCGGAAGCAGGACTGGTCTTCATCGACGTTCTGGGAGCCATTGAGCAGGTGTCATACCGGGCAAGAAAAATTGCTGACCATATGCTTGAAGCGCCAAGAAACGGCATCTGACAGAGCTTAAAGTGTGTCGCCAGGCGTACCAGGAGTTGAGATGCTCGGCGTAACATGATAGTCGCTTTCTGCAGGAGACATGTTTTTTTGTACTCCAATGCGGCTTGGCGCGCATGCGCTTATAATAAAAAACGAGGTTCATATGCCGAAAGGGCTGGAAATTTCAAAAAAATACTTTGAAACATGCCTTCCCGTCTTGAAGCAATGTATTCCAGACATCATGGAACATGCCGCAACCGGCCTTGCCGGAGAAGGATCCGACTGCCTTGGATTTGATGACGCGACATCCCGCGACCATGACTGGGGGCCGGCGTTCTGCCTCTGGCTCCCGGAATCTCTGCTGCGTTCAGAGGCAGCCCGTATTGAACAGGCAATTGATTTGCTGCCGAAATCGTTCATGGGGTTTGCTGCGCGTATGGCGCCCCAAGACAGGAGCGGGCGTGTCGGCCCCATGGCTGTCGAAGTTTTTTACAGGCAATTTCTGGGCATGCCACGTGCGCCGGAAACCTGGCGCGAATGGAGAGCTATCCCTGAATATCACCTGTGCTCCAGCACGAACGGCGCTGTATTCATGGACAACGAAGGAGTGTTCAGTGCTATAAGAAACAAGCTTCTTAAATATTATCCCGAAGATTTGCGCCGCAAAAAAATTGCTGCCCGTTGCATGATTATGGCCCAGACAGGGCAATACAATCTGCCGCGTTGCCTTTCGCGCGGAGATTTTGTTCCGGCGATGCTGGCCGCGGCGCGCTTCTCTGAAGCGGCCTTGTCAATGGTCTATCTCCTTAACCGGCGCTTTATGCCGTTCTACAAATGGGCCGCCAGGGGCGCAGCAGAACTGCCCGTTCTGGGCAGAGAAACCGTACGTCTCCTTGATGGACTCTCTCAAACCGCATGGAGCAGCACATATCAGTCTTCACAGGCTGTACAGCAAATAGAAAATCTCTGCTCATTGGTCGCCGAAACTCTGCGCAAAACCCATCTCTCCGAAGTTGACGGCGACTGGCTGTGGGCACATGGCCCTTCAGTGCAACTGGGGGTGCGAGAACCGGAGATTCGCCGCCTCAACGTGATGGAAGACTAACCGTTCAACCAGAAAGGTTCGCAGACATGGATTTTGATATTGAACTCTCATCTGCTTTTGCTTTGCTTGGACAGGGCCGCCTGACCGATGCCGAAAAGAAACTACTTGCGCTTGCTGCGGGCAGGCAAGCTTCCTCTCCTGAAAAAGAAGGACGGCTGCACTATGGACTTGGCCTCGCTTTTTTTCAGCAAGGCAAAAATGAAGAAGCCAGACAACAGTTCTCTTATGCCTGTGAACTATTTAAAAATCTGCCTGGCTCAGCCAAGGCGCTTGCCATGACCGCCCTGGCACGGGCTGAACTCGCCTGCGGTGCGACAGAACAAAGTGTCAAAACAGGCCGCGAGGCTCTGGAACTTTTGCGCAGAAGCATGGCAAAAGACGATCCCCGGCTTGCGCCATCCCTTTTTGCACTGTCATTCGGCGAATATGAATCCAAGCAT
The DNA here is from genome assembly GCA_017940105.1 of Mailhella sp. Taxonomy (GTDB): domain Bacteria; phylum Desulfobacterota; class Desulfovibrionia; order Desulfovibrionales; family Desulfovibrionaceae; genus Mailhella. Next base: position 3,001 of record JAGAZG010000218.1, read on the forward strand.
TTCGGAGAGGCTGAAGCTCTTCTGCGTGAGGCCCTTGCGTTGTGGAAGACGCAGCGCGGGCCAGAAAGCCTGGAAGTGTCAACATGCCTTAACGATCTTGGCCGTATCTGTGAAGAAACGAACCGCATCAGCGAAGGCATTGCACTGCATAAGGAATGCCTGGAGATTCGGCAAAAAAAACTCGGCGTCCATCCTGAGACGGCGTTTTCGCTTGGCAACTTGGGTACAGCGCTTGCGTCTGCCGGACAATGGCAGCAGGCAGCCGATATGCTGGAAAGGGCTCTTGCGTGTTATGCGCAATGCGGACGCACTGACGGCGACAGCATAGACGGGCTGAAGCTCAATCTTGAGCTCTGCAGAAAAGCCCTTGCCTGCCGCTGATTAAACTTATAAACAAGTCGGGCAAAGGAGAACACATTATGGGACTTTTCAACACCATCGCTTGCTGCATTGACCTGACCGAGCACAATACGCCCATCGTTGAATATACCAGAGAAGTTGCCGCTCTTACTGGCGCCAACATTCTGCTTGTCCATATCCTGCCGTCGGCAAGTCATCTTGACAGCGTCGGGACGACTGCAGAAGTGATCCACTCGGCCATTGAAGACAGCCGCACGTCCACAGAAAATTATGTGCGCCAGTTTGCCGCGCAAAAGTTTCACAGTCTGCCCTGTGAGCCACTTATCCTTACGGGACGAATCGATAAGGCGCTGGAAGAACTGGTCGACGAGCGCTGCGTAGATCTTATTATCATGGGCAGTATGAATTCACATGGCTTATTCAATCTTGTGGGGCATACCACCGCACAGCTTATAGGGCATAGCCGCGTGCCCGTGCTCGTCATTCCCAACGAATTAAATCTTGAGTGCTCACCTGAAGAATAAATGTCTGCCAAATTGGAACATCTTGGCATAGCCAGCAGGCGCCGCTTTATTTTCGGCAACTGCTAAAAAAAAGAGCTCCGTTTTCTATTCGGAGCTCTTTTTTTGGCAATTTATTTAAGGGTTACTGTTCTTCCGGCATAGTAATCTGATCAAGAGGCTCGTGATCCGCAGGCGTCACCTTAATCATCTCGGTGCTTATATTAAAGGAAGGAATCAAAGCTCCGGCAAGGGCTTTCATGCGATACGCTGCAATAAGAGAATTGCCAAGCGCCGTGGCTGCCTGCGTAGACGAATTGAAAAGTTCGCTTTCGGCGTCAAGCACGTCAAGCAGGCTGCGCTCGCCGAGCACAAACTGTTCCTGGTAAGCGTCACGAGTTGCAATATTGTATTCAATGGCCTCTTTATAAAACTCAAGCTGTTCTAAGGCAGACACATATTCAGTCCAGCTCTGCTCAACATTGAGTTTCAGTTCATCCATATAGTCATAAAGGCTTTGGCGAGCCTGGCGGATACGGGCGGCAGCGGCTTTGCTTTCCGCGACGTCAGCTCCGCTGTTAAACAAATTCCAGCGCACAACGGCTGCGATGCCGAATTCAAATGTCCACATACGGCTTATGCGGTCACGCTCAGAATAGGAAGGGCCGGCTTCAATGGCGACAGAAGGGCCGTACGCTGAATTGGCCTGCTCCTTACGGGCACGCGCAGCAACAACGTCTTCCATGTATGCGGAAACCTTAGGATTGAACTTGCGCGCATCCCTGAGAACTTCTTCCGCATTCTGGTACATACCCTCGGGACGATGCACTGCAGCCAGATTTTCTGCGCGCAGACGAGTCAGACGGGTATAGGTTTCTTCTCCCACGCGCAACGAGGCCTGCGCTTCAGAAAGGGAAGACTTGGCACGTGAAAGACGGCTTTGTGCCTTGGTCACATCAGCCATCGTATCAACACCCAGGGCCTCGCGTTCACGAGCCTTGCCAAGAATCTCCTCATGTCTGGCCACGTTATCCTGAGCCAGCTTATATATCTGCTGGCGGCGAAGCACGTCCACATGGGCTATAATGGCATCCAAAGCCAAAGAGTTGGCATTATCCATTACCCGGTAATCCATGGAGCGATAGGTAGCCTCAGCTTCGCGAACGCGTCCTCTGGTCAGCCAGCTGTCCCACAAGGGCTGCGTCAGTATCAGCGATGCCGAAGAATAGGGAGCAACACGGTTATATCCGTAATCTCGCACGGTACTGTTCGTAAGGCGGCCAAAGCCGCCTCGGGCGGTCAAGTCGACCCTGGGGCCGTAGCCTGCCTTTGCCCTGTCTATCTCATGACCGACTGCAGAACGATTTTCCTGAATGGATTTTAAAGAATGGTTGCTTCTGAGCATAGCCTCAATGGATTCCTTAAG